>JAFATG010000079.1 GCA_019244055.1 Acidobacteriaceae bacterium
AATGCCTGCCGCGGCAATAGCACCCGCCTTCAGGAAACTACGGCGGCCTGGATTCTCGAGTGTGTCTGACATGGCTTCTCCTCGCAGAAGGTAGTTACCTCCACCTTACCGCTGCCTCGATATGCTCAGCGGCTCCTACTCCTCCCGTAGCGCTATCGATGGATCGATCCGGGTGGCCCGGCGCGCGGGCAAGGAGCCAGCCAACAAGGCCACGAGAATCATCGTGATCATCGAGAAGGCCATTACGAAAAAGTTCGTGGATTTCACTCCGAAGAGTAGGCTTTCCACGAAACGGCCGGAAGCGAGAGCCAGCGCAAGACCGATGCCTACGCCGGCAATGGCGAGCGCGAGAGCTTCCCGCAGTACGACCCAGAGGACATCGCGACGTTTGGCGCCGAGCGCCATGCGAATGCCGAATTCGTTGGTCCGGCGCGTGATGCCGTACGACATGACGCCATAAATACCAATGCAAGCCAATAACGCAGCAAGTATCCCGAAGAAGCTGGACAGTTGGGCTACAACGCGACGGTTCAGGGTGAAGTCATCCACCATCTCCGCAAGCGTTCGGATATCACTGACAGGTAGATTCGGATCGATTTCGGCGATACGCTTTCTGATGGCGGGAACAACGGATGCCGGATCGCCCGTGTACCGAACCACAAGGTTGTGAATGAAGGATGAACGATGCTGCGAGTATGGAAAAAAGGCGGCTGGCATCTGCTCCTCTTCGAGCTCCATATACTTTGCATCTTTCATCACTCCGACGACCTCGATGTCCTGCCACTCGGCACTGTTTCCAATGGCAAACGCGCGTCCAATGGGCGAGCCGCCGGCAAAGTATGTGTGGGCCATCCGTTCATTGATGACAGCGACCTTAGGGGATGCCTCAGTATCACGCGTGCTCAGAGCGCGTCCCAGCACCATTGGCAGTTTCATCACGTCAAGATATTGGGGCCCCACAACGTTGAAATCGACACGCGGATGCGGTTCCGATTTCGGGAGCCCCGGTACTGCAACGTCGTCCTCCGACCATCCGCCACCGTCGAAAACATCTTGCGCAAAGCTGGCGGCGTGAATCCCTGGCAGGGAATCGACGCGTTCTTCGATGCGCCGCATCAAAGAGTATAGGCGGTCATCCCTCTTGTAGCCAGCGGCTCCAGGATCGGTTCGGATCCGAAGCACATTTTGCCTATCGAAACCCACATCCACATCCATCAACTTCGTAAGGCTGCGCAGGAACAGACCGGCCGCGGTCAGCAGTACGAGCGACAATGCGACCTGACCCACGACCAGCCCGCGTGCGAGCCGGTTGCGCAGAGCAGCGGAAACGACTCCACGGCCCGCCTTCAGCGATGGTGCGAGATCGAGGGCAGTGGCTCGTAAAGCCGGAGCGGTGCCGAAGAGGAGCACTGTAAGAATCGTCACGGCGATGGTGAAGCCAAGTACGGCGGCATCGGGCGTAACACTGATCGGGACAAAGTCGGATCCCGTCGATATCATCGCAAGCAGCAATCGGCTGGCACTCCAGGCTAGAGCCACGCCGAAGAGTGCGCCGGCGAATCCGAGTAATCCGCTTTCCGCGAGCAACTGGCGGATTAATCGCGGACGCTCCGCCCCTAGAGACATACGGACTGCAATTTCCCGTTGCCGAGCTGTTGCCCGCGCCAACAGGAGATTCGCCACGTTCGCGCACGCGATCAGGAGTACGAGAATTACGACCACCATCAGAATCTTCAGAGCCGGAGAGAACTGATTGCGCAGCGGCGATCGCCCGGTGGCTGCTGGTTTCAGATCGATCCGCGCACGTTGAATTTCATCGAGGTCTTTGGGGGGAGGCTGAGGTCCAACATAGCTGCGCAGAATCTGGCGGAAGAGCAAATTGGTGTTTGCCTGCGCTTGTGAATAGGTGACGGCCGGCTTCAATCGGGCGATGATATGCAGGCATTGAAACAAGTTGTTATTTAACCCGTTTCGGTCCGGGGAAATTTGTTTCTGCATCGCCAGCGGAATCCAGAGATCCGGAGCTTGGCCAAGCGTTACGCCGAAGAATTGCGGCGGAGCCACACCGATGATGCTATACACCGTCGATCCTATGGTGATGGTTTTGTTTGCGATCGAGGAATCTTTTGGAAAGCGATCCCGCCACCAGGCATAGCGGGCTATGGCCACGGGATGCGTTCCCGGTGTCTGATCGTCTGCATCAGTAAACACGCCGCCGAGAATCGCATTCACGCCCAGAGTATGGAAGTAAGTGCCGGAGACCAGCTCCAGGTTTACTCTCTCGAGATTACTGTCGCCGGACACACGACCGTAAGAGGGAACCAGAAAACTTTGAATCGCCGCAACATCAGAAAAGACCTCGTTTCTCGGTCGAAATTCCTGGAAGAACGGGTACGAGAAAACTTGGGTACTTCCGTGCGGCAGGAAAACGGTATCCCCCTCCGCTCGGGTCTCACCGAAGAAGACCAGTTGTCCCGGCTGGCGTACCGGAAGCTCTCGAAGCAGGATCGCATTCAATAGACTGAAAATCGCGGTGTTCGCGCCAATGCCCAAAGCGAGCATCAGCACCGCCACCAGCGTGAAACCCGGGCTCTTCGACAACTGGCGCGCGGCGTAGCTCAGGTCGCGCCGAAATTCTTCGGCGATACGTGCAGACATGCTTACTCTCCTTCTTGGCTCCGGCCTCTCGATTTGAGGCTCTCCAAGCGCTGACCGCAGGTCCTCTCCTAATTCGCGCCACGGGCGCGCATGATTTATGACCTCCTGCCACGCTGGCCCCGCATCGAGACCGCTATGGAGCGCACGCTCGTAACGTTCCTGAAATTCCAGGGCCAGTTCCTCCACGATTTCCGCCTCACGCGCGCCAGAGACTCCTAGCGCCGGAAGATTCTGGCGTACGTAGGCTCTGAAGTCAGGCATTCTCGAGACCGGCCGCCCGCTGAACGGCAATCAGGAAGGCGCTCCAGGTGCGGCGCTGTTCCGACAACATTTTCCGGCCTGCCGGAGTCAGCCTGTAGTACCTCCTCCGGCGCTGTCCCGCGGCTTCTACCCAGTGGCCCACAATAAGACCCTTCTGTTCGAGCCGGTAAAGCACGGGATACAGGGAAGCGGTCTGAAAGGAAACCGCTCCTTCAGAACGCCGTTCGATTTCTAGTCCGATCTCGTAGCCGTGCCGTGGCCGACCTTCGAGTTGAGCGAGTACCAACAGCTCGGCACTTCCCTTTTTGCGAGCACTCTCATCCGAGTCTATGACTGCCATATATATCATTCATATATAGCAGCAGTGCCACTGGCGCTGTCAAGCCCGCCTAGAGTTTTCGCGAATATCATAAGTTCGATGTCGAAGCCTCGTCGCAACACAACGCCGCTCCGCTTGAATGATGCGCCGTTCGCGCTCAAACCGCGCAAAGCCGTTCCGCACGAATTTGTGCTTGACGCGATCGCTCCGCTTTCACCTCGGACGCGCCCCATGTTTGGCTGCCTGGCTGTTTACGTTGAGGAGAAGATTGTCCTCGTATTGCGGGATAAGGGCAACGAAACAGCAGATAACGGAGTATGGCTCGCCACCACTTGCGAGCATCACGAAAGTCTGCGTCGCGAGTTCCCCAACATGCGCTCGATTCAGGTACTCGGTAAGGACGTAACCGGCTGGCAGCTCCTTCCGGCGGAGGCGCCCGATTTCGAAACGGCGGCACTGCGCGCCTGCGAGCTTATTGCTGCCCGGGATCCTCGAATCGGTAAAGTGCCGAAGCCGCGGCGAACTCCCCGCTTGAAACCCCTGAAAAACAAGGCTCGCTGTTAAAATCGAAGCGAAAATGGCATACGAAGTGGTGGTAATCGGCAGCGGACCGGGCGGCTATTCCGCGGCGGTGCGAGCCGGTCAGTACGGTCTTAAGGCGGCTCTTATCGAACGGCAGCCCCGATTGGGCGGTACCTGTCTCCTGGTCGGCTGCATACCGACCAAGGCTCTTCTGCATACGGCTGACGTTTGGGATTATTTCAAGCACCCAGAGGCGCAGGGTATCGCCTGCAAAGATCCACAATTAAATTACGGCCAAGTGCTCGACCGCAAGAACAAGATCGTCAGCAAGCATTCCAAAGGCATCGAGTTTCTGATGCGCAAGAACAAGGTGGACGTGATTAAGGGACATGCGCGTCTGCTGGGTGGCGGCCGTATCGAAGTCACCGGCGACAAAGGCGCGCAGACCGTCGAAAGTAAGAACATCATTCTGGCAACCGGTTCCGAAGCACGCATGCTGCCCGGTTTGCAGCCCGATCCGAATTTGATTCTCACGAACATTGAGATCCTCGACATTCCCGAGGTGCCGAAAACGATCGGCATCATAGGAGCCGGCGCGGTAGGTGTGGAATTCGCCTCGATCTTCAACCGGTTCGGGTCGAAAGTCACGGTGATCGAGATGTTGCCGCGCTTAGTGCCGGTGGAGGATGAAGAGATCTCAAAGGAGCTCGACAAGCATTTCAAGAAGACCGGCATTCGTACGGAAACCGGAGCGAAAGCGGAAAACATTCGGAAAAACGCAAATAGCGTATCGGTCTGCTTGACCCTGGCGAATGGCAATAAAGAAGAGATGGAGTTCGACAAGCTCCTGGTGGCAGTGGGACGCAAGCCGAACACCGAAAACGTGGGTCTCGAAAACACTAAGGCGCAGCTTGACCGCGGCTTCGTGAAGGTGGACGGCGCGCAACGTACGGGCGAGCCGGGCCTGTACGCGATCGGCGACGTCGTGGCGGGGACTCCGCAACTAGCGCACGTGGCGACTGCCGAAGGCATGGTGGCGGTGGCCCACATTGCAGGGAAGCCAGCGCGTCCCATCAATCGGAATCGAATCCCGGGCTGCACATATACAGATCCGGGCATTGGAAGTGTCGGCTTGACGGAAGCCCAGGCACGGGCCCAAGGGTTCAAGGTCAAAGTCGGGAAGTTTCCGTTCGTAGGAAATAGCAAGGCGACCATCCTCGACAAACACGAGGGCTTCGTGAAGGTGATCGGCGAGGAGACGGTGGGCGAAATTCTGGGGGTACACATCATCGGACCAGAAGCGTTCGAGCTGATCTCAGAGGCGGTTACTGCGATGGAAGCGGAAGCGACGGTGGAGAGCATGATGGCGACCATTCATGCGCACCCAACCCTGTATGAGGCCCTAGGGGAAGCGTTCAATAACGTTGATCGTCTCGCGATTAACATCTAGGCGCGGTTGGTAACTAGCGAATGAGGCCGCTTGCAATAAGAGACTTGGGGCATATGCGGTACGCCGACGCGTTGGGTGTGCAGCAGAACCTGGTCGAGCAGCGGAAAATCGGGCAGGGAACCGACGCACTGTTATTTGTGGAGCATCCGCACGTGGTCACCATGGGCCGCAACGGAAAACAAGGCCATGTATTGGCCAGCGGCGAGATTCTGGCACGCACCGGAATTGAATATCACGAGACGGACCGCGGCGGTGATGTGACATATCATGGTCCGGGTCAGCTTGTGGGTTATCCGATCCTGGATCTCCGCGACTGGAAGCGCGACGTACACGCGTATTTCAGTGGGGTAGAGCAGGCGCTAATTGACGCGCTGGCGTATCTTGGAATCGCGGCCGAGCGAATCCCGCAACGTGGATACGAAGGTGTCTGGGTCCGGGGCTCGAAAATCGCTGCGATCGGTATACACATCAGCCGCTGGATCACGTCCCATGGATTCGCGCTCAACGTGGAAACCGATCTGAATTACTTCCGGTATATCGTCCCATGCGGGCTGACGAAACCGGTTTGTTCGTTGCGCAGCCTGGGTTGCGCGGTGAGTCGTGAGGAGGTCATGCGCGCTATCGCCGCCTCCTTCGCAAACGTATTTGGGTATGAACTGGCGATGGCAGAACCAGAATTGCAGGAGATCCAATGACCGACGTGGTTATGCCCCAAATGGGGGAGAGCATCGTGGAAGGTACGCTCACCCGTTGGCTGAAAAAGCCCGGTGAGAAAGTGGAGCGCGATGAGCCGCTATTCGAGATATCGACGGATAAGGTCGATACGGAGATTCCATCGCCCGCCGCGGGCGTTCTGAACGAAGTTCTGGTGCAGGAGGGCACCACGGTTTCGATCAATACGGTGGTGGCGCGGATCGGTGATGGCGGAGCTCCAGCGCAAGCGGCAGCCCCTGCGGCCGCTCCTCCACAGCAGGAATCGAAGCCGACCGTCTCGACGCCCCCGAAGGTCGATGTAGGGCCATCTGCGGCTGCGCCCGAAGAGAGAACACAGCCCGCGGCTCCGCCTCCACCACCCCAACCGCAACCGTCCTCGGCTGGTCCCTATGCTTTCGAACCACCTCCGCAGCAACCGCAAGCTGCGCCGCCGAGCCCGCGACCGGACGGCGAAGAGCAGGGACCGCTATCGCCGCTGGTTCGAAGGATGGCGCGCGAATACAACATCGATCTCGCGCAGGTGAAGGGAACGGGAGCCGGAGGACGCATCACCAAACAGGATGTGGAGGCGTACATGTCTTCGCAGGCAGCGCGAACCTATTCCGCTGCGGCTGCCCCACCCGCCGCCCCTCCGCCGCAACAGGCGCCCGGACAACAACCGCCCGCTCCGCTACCGCTTGCCGAGTCAGCCAAAGTGCGTACCGAGCCTATGTCGATCATGCGGCAAAAAATCGCTGAGCACATGGTGATGAGCAAGCACACCTCGGCTCATGTAACTACGGTGCATCGCGTCGATATCACCACGATTGCCAAACTGCGAGACAAGTCCAAGGCCGAGTTCCAGGCGCGCAACGGTTTCTCACTTACTTTCCTGCCATTTCTTACCGTCGCAGCAGCCGAGGCACTCCGCGGCTTTCCGATTTTCAATGCTTCTATTGACGGCAAGAACATCGTCTATCACCGCGACATCAATATTGGGATCGCGGTTGCCTTGGAAGCGGGGCTGATCGTTCCAGTCATTCGAAATGCAGATGAAAAGAACGTCGCCGGATTGCAGCGCTCTATTGTCGATCTCGCCACTCGCGCGCGTTCCCGCCAGCTCAAGCCGGATGAGGTACAGGGCGGTACGTTTTCCATCACCAATTTCGGCAGCTTTGGAAGCATCTTCGCGACGCCGGTGATCAATCAGCCGCAGGTAGCGATTCTGGGTATGGGTGCTGTTGAGAAAGTGCCTGCCGTCGTGGATGGCGATGCCATCGCGATTCGTTCACAGGCCCATCTCGCGCTCACGTTCGATCACCGCTTAATCGACGGCGCACTGGCGGATCAGTTCTGTCAAAAGGTGAAATCAATCCTGGAAAATTGGTCGGTGAACATTCTATAAGCAAGCACTCAACGAGAAAACATCGTATCGGCCCCGCGAATTTGCATCGCCTTCTTGGTCGCCCGGCAGTAGCACTTTACCTGAGTGAATCCCGCTCAATTTAATCGCAGATTCATGCACATAGGGGCCCAAAGTCATACACTACCTCCACAGTTGTGTAATGTGCGTTTTCTTCTTGACGCAAGATTAATCCGGGTTTACTATTCCTTTGGGCTGTTTAGCCTTAACTGACATTCAGATCCAGGAAAGAGGTCCGCGAAATGACCTTCCAGGTCGGCGAGAAAGTAGTCTACCCGAATCACGGCGTAGGTACCATCGAGAACATCAGTTTGCGTTCATTTGGCGCTCAGCAGGAGCGGTTCTACCTGCTTCGCCTGGTTCCCAACAGCCTAACGGTGATGGTGCCGTTCTCCCACGTAGAAGATCTAGGATTGCGCAAAGTCACCAAATGCAGCGAGATCACTCGAGTCCTGACATATCTGGCGGCCGGGCGACCCTGCTGCGCGCATGACTGGAAGGACCGCTTCAAGGAGAACTCGGACAAGATGAAAGGAGGAAGCCTGCTGGAAATCGCTGAGGTTTTCAAGGCTCTTCTTATCATCCAGTCCTCCAAACCGCTTTCGTTCCGTGAGAAGAAAATGCTGGAACGAGCCCGGAGCATGCTGATTCTGGAAACATCGGTAGGGCGCTCAGTGACCCAGCCCGAGGCGATTGCGTTGATTGGAAGGGCGCTGGCGAAGTCCGGTTTGGCGATGCCTGCGGCCTTGTAACGCGGTCGCTGCTGAACAAATCCCGACTCGTTATACTTGTGAATGTCGCCGGGCGGAAGCCTGCGCCAATTCACCCATGGCGCTATCGTCTAACGGTTAGGACGGAGCCCTCTCAAGGCTTAAATACGGGTTCGATTCCCGTTAGCGCTACCATCCTTTCGACTAAAGAAGGAAAGCTGGTAAGTGATTGATAACGCACGGCTTCTTTGTCGGCCTACAGCTCGTCATCCTTTCTCGGCTTCGAGTTTGCTGTCAGCAGCGGCTCGAAGTGAATGATCTATCGATTGTGATAACGAGGGTCCTGTCAAATTCGGCGCAACTCCTAAGTAAAGTTACTGATGTGCGCCCGCCGCAAAGTCAGCGCACTGCGTTTGACAGATATGGCGGCCAGGCAGAGCGCACCAATCCCCATAAGAGCCCAGGATGCTGGCTCGGGCAGATCTTTGTTCGCAATGTCATCAAACTCCGTTCGGGGACCCCAATCGCCCACGCCGTCGGGCTGCATGTTGACTATGCCGTTGTTGTTGAGGTTAATAGAGAACGTCGCTCCGTTCGGAATGCCACCTTTTGGATTCGGCCCGAAGGTGATGTCCCATTGCGTCATCATAGCGTTCGGCGGAGTGGCCGTGCATGTAACAAAAGCCAGGCTTTCGCAAGTGATCGCCGTTACAGTGCTGGGCAATGTCACTAAGACGTCCAGTTGCGCCCAACTCTGGCCGGTCTCGTTCTGGAAGGAAAAATCGCCACCGCCTCTTGAATCAGCGTAGTATTCAAAAGAAGTGTTCGTGATGATGGTGATATCCGGTGGATCTCCGTTTACGATGATGGTGGGTTTGGAAGCCTGCAGTGTCAGGGGTGTGGAGGCCAACAGGAGCGCGAGGACAGATCTCGGGAAGCGCATTTTTGGAAAAATCTCCCAGCGAGCTTGAATTTTATCGCTAATGGTTTGCTTTGCCAACCGCCAAATTACTGGTGCTAACTCCGCCTCTGCGGCGATACAGGCACGGCGGCATTCTTTAATGGCTTTGAGTAGCGACTGCTTGTCCAGTTCACCGAAGAACCGTCCCATTCGCCGGCCCCGCATCTTCGCCTTGTAATTCGCGAGCGTACCGCATGTCGCAATCGTGATCGATCACGTACCGGCTACGGATCGGCAATATGGATGCCGGTGCAGCCGAAGATCAGTACTGGAGCTGTTCGTACACCCTTTTCAACCGGGCAAGCCCAGCAGACCTCTCGCGTTGCGTCCACGTTCGCGTACACGTCATTGTCGTGGCCGCACGCCATCATCTTGCGGACCTTCCCGCCCTCGGTGAGCTTGTGGATCTCGGCGCGGATCTGCTCAGGGTTGGTGCGCTGCTTTCTCGGCATTTGACGTTCCTTTAGACGGCTATCGACCGGCGAATCCGTTTCAGCATTCTCCCTCCGGCCGTTAACTGCGGTGCGTGTGCCCGTTCAAGACTCAAACATTGTGGGCGTAGGAGATAGCCGCAAGCACAAGGCTGACGAGTAGAACAATCAGCGAGGCGACAAACCAGCGTAAGGTCCGTTCGTATTCGCCGACTTGGTCGTCTTTCAACTGCAACGACCGCCAGAGCGCGACGAGTTCTAGTACGACAGCGGATAACAGCAGAAGCGCCGCGGCAACGGAAGCGACGGTCCATTCTCCCGGCAGTTCGAAGGCCCAGGAGCGCACAAACAAAAGCGAGAAACCCAGCACGACCGTAATCGCCGTGACCACTGCGGAGCGATAACCGCCAGGGATAGAGGTCTCTCGCTCATATGGGGCGCTTCGCTTAGGATCTGGCGCTGGTGCGGTTTGGCTCATGCGGCGTCACCTTCTCGCATAGGACACGTATATCATTGACCCATTTTGAGCTTCATGTGTCAGAACCACCTGCCTCCTGCTTTGCTCTAATCTAGGAAATCTCTCGTTGAGGCGGGGCCAGTCGCTAGGCTGTAGATGAGGACAACATCTACGTGGCATCAACTGTAACGAAAGCGTGGGACATCTTAAAGCTCATTCCCCGTGGCGGTCCAAGTCTCTGCAACATCGCGGTGACCAATTCCTGCAATGCTACATGCGATTTCTGCAATTTTGCTTACAACAAACATCGCGTTGGCAACCTGCATTGGATTGACGCGGACGAGTTCGACCGCGCGCTGGACATCCTGCACGGGCGCTACATCCGTTATGTAAGCTTCTTCGGAGGTGAGCCGCTGCTCCATCCGCGTTTGCCCGAGATGGTTGCGATGGTTGTGGCCAGGAACATGGCGGCGGCGGTCATCACGAATGGTTGGCTCCTTCCGGCTCGTCTCGAACAACTTGCCAAGGCTGGACTGAAAACGGTCTACATCTCCATCGACTCCGCTCGAATGGACGAACACGAAATCAACCGAGGGCTTAACGGTGTTGGAGAGCGCATACGCGCCGCGAATGCTCGCATGCCCGCCTTGGGCATGACGCCTCTCGCGCAGATCACCATGAACAAGCTGATTAGCGACTATCACGCCCTTGTACCTGTACTGCGCGATCTCGGCTTCGCTGCTGTCGCGTTTTCTTACCCGCAGAAGGTCAAACTTGGATCGACAACACTTGCCTGGTCAAGTGACTCTGCGCTCGTCAATTTCACCGATCCTGAACTGGTCAGTGCTTTCGACGCGGTGAATGATCTTCGCAACGAATTGCCCGTGAATAATCCGCGCGCGTCGGTAGCCGACATGAAACGGCACCTGCGGGGGGAGCCGGAGCGTTTCGTTTGCTACGGCGGCTACAAGAGCTTTTACATAGACTGGAACTACGACGTGTGGCGCTGTGATGCCTGGAGTCAGCCCATGTGCTCCGTATGGGACTTCGCAGATACTCCGTTAATTCGAGACGGTTGCACCGCGTGCATCGCAGATTGCTACCGCGATTCGAGTGTGATGTTGCACTTCGCCGTCTCGCTCGGCGACGCACTCGACCACATCGGTAAGGGGCGTGTCCTCGCGGCGCTAAGGGTTCTCGCGGACCAGCGTAATGTCAGCTCGTTAGCTGCGATCGCGGAGAACGCAGGCATCCTTTCTCGGTTGGCCAAGGTGGGGCACTAAGAATGCGCCGATGTCTCGCAATGCTTTTGATTCACACACCGCTCGCTATTGTGTGCTGCGGGCAACAAGCTACGCGGCCGACTCCCACGGCACAATCGCCCGCTCCTGGAACTCTACAGGGCACCAACTCTTCCCAAGAGCAGAAGCGCCTGTTCGGAGTGCTTCCCACGTACAGTATTGTGAACGGGAAGTACGCCCCTCCGCTAACGCCCGGCGGTAAGTTCAGACTTTTCGTGGCTAATTCCACGGACCCGTTCATATTTTTTGGGATCGGCCTTCAGGCTGCCATTGGGCAGGCCACGAACGAATTCCCGTCATACGGACAGGGCGCAGCCGGATACTTCAAGCGTTTCGGTGCCTCGACCGCCGATCTTGCAATCGGGGAATTCATGGGCACCTTCGCATTTGCATCACTGCTGCATGAGGATCCGCGCTACTTCCGAGAGGGATCCGGACCCGCAAGCAGGCGGCTCGGGAATGCTCTGGCAAGCACATTTGTGACTCGAACAGATTCGGGAAAGAAGCGTTTCAACTGATCGAATGTCTTGGGGCACCTCGCCGCCGGCGGCATTTCCAACCTTTATTATCCGAAGGAGAATCGCGGCCCCGGATTGGTCTTTACGCGGGCAGCGATCGGCATCGGATACGGGACGGCTGGGGCAGTGTTCAGTGAGTTCGGGCCGGACATTCAGCGCAAGCTGATGAAAAAGAAGAAAACCAGTGTCCCGTGAAAAGCTTAGTGCCCGGTATCGCGATTCTATTCCTCGCGCAAGACGATTGCCGGATCGACTCTCATGGCGCGAGCAGCCGGCACATAGCAGGCTAGAAGACCGACAGCCCCGAGCAAACCAATCACGCCTGCGAGCGTTAGAGGATCGTCTGGTTTGATTTCAAACAGCAGAGCGCAGAGGAAGCGGCTTAGCACGGCGGCGCCGGAGAGACCGATCGCAAGTCCTATGACCGTGAGGCGGAAGCCGTCCCGCAAGATCATTTTGAAAATGGAATGGCGCGCCGCTCCAAGAGCCACACGGATTCCGATTTCGCGCGTCCGCTGAGTGACCGCGTACGCTAGCACGCCGTAGATTCCAATACAGGCGAGCAGGAGGGCGATCAAACCAAATGCCGTTAGCAGCATCGCTTCGATGCGAGGGCGAGCCACGGAATCGGCCACGATCTGCTGCATGGATTCAATCTTCGCGATTCCCTGGTCGTCGTCGACTTCGTGGATTTGGTGGCGAATAGCCGGGGCCAGCTTCATCGGATCCCCGCTTGTGCGGACGACTAAGGAAGAGAACGGAAACGGCGCCTGATCGTTCGGCAGGAATAGGCACGGGTCGGGCGGCGCATTTAATTGGCTGTGCCGGATATCAGACGCGATCCCGACGATTCGGATATTCGGCAAATTGTTCCACCAAACCCGTAGGCTCTGACCAACGGGATTTTGATGAGGAAATAGCACGCGAGCGGCAGTCTCGTTGAGAATGCCAACGGCCTGGGCGCCGGGGCGATCGTGGTCATTGAAATCACGGCCACGGAGTATGCGTACACCAAGCGCCCTGAAATAGCCCGGAGTGATCACGGAAACATCGCCTCCCGGACGACGGTTTAGCGGGGGATCGGGACCCTCGGCAGGGTAGTACCAGGTTCCGGAGTTGGTTCCCTTCATAGGTAGAATGCCGATCGAACCCGCAGCCACAACCCCCGGCAGAGCCCGTACGCGCTCAAGAATTTGATCCACAAGCTGAGCATGGAATTCTTCCCGCTGCACCGGAAGCAAGAGCATCGAGGTAGTCAGAACGTGTTCAGTATGAAAACCAGGATCGACATGGATAAGGCGGATGAAGCTGCGCATCATCAAGGTAGCGGCGACAACCAGCACAACAGCCAGGGCGACCTCCGATACGACAAATCCTGCGCGAAGGCCGCCGCCAGAGGTCGAGGTACGGCTGGACTCATGAAGGTCACGAACCAGATCGGGTTTCAGTCCCTGGAGCGCGGGGAAGAGTCCGAAGAAAATGCCCGAAACAAGGGTAATGCAAAGAGCGAACACCAGGACAGGCGTATCGACTGTGATCTCGTGAAGGCGCGGAATGGAGAGGCTGGGCGGCAGGTGCGTGATGATCAGGCGAACGGCCGCGAGCGCGAGGCCCAGCCCGAGCAATCCGCCGAGGCTAGAGAGTAAAAGGCTTTCTACGAGCAACTGGCGCATAATGCGGTGTGTACCCGCGCCCAACGCAAGCCGCACGCTGATTTCGCGAGTGCGGCGAACCGAACGCATCAAGAGAAGATTGGCAACGTTGGCGCAAGCGATCAGCAGGACAAGGGCGACCGCCGCAAAAAGAACCAGCAAAACGGGTCGGATTGCGCCGACGGTTTGATCGAGCAAGGGAACTACTGTCGCGCTCCAGCCAGAGTTGAGCTCGGGATCCTCCGTTGCGGTCCGCGCCGCGATGCTGGCCATTTCGGCTCTCGCAGCACCCAGTGTTACGCCGCTGCGGAGACGGGAAATGACCGAAAAGTTCCGGCCCTGCCGCAGGCCGCTGTTGGCGAGAGGCACGTATAGCTCAGCAGGCATGCTGGGAGTGCCGAAATCTGGAGGCATGATGCCGACGATTTCGTGATGGCTCACATCAATCGAGATGCGCTGACCGATTACGTCACTCCGTCCACCGAAGAGGCGCTGCCAGGCACCGTAACTGAGGACAACTTCGCGAGGCGCGGAGCGGTCATACTCGCGGGGGCGGAAGACGCGGCCGAGCAGTGGTCTGGCCCCCAGAACATTAAAGAAATCAGCCGTCACTTTGAGACCATCTACCTGTTCGTTCCCGGCGCTCCCGATAAGGTTCATCGGCACGCTGACAAACGCAGCCATCGACTGAAAGGACTGGCTGCGCGCTTTCCAGGCAAAGAAATTCTTCAGCTCTACCACATTTGGCTTTTGCGTGCCGGGCGGAATCTCCCAAATCATTACGAGGCGATTCGAATCAGGGAACGGCAATGGACGAAGCAGAATCCCGTGAACTACCGTGAAGATCGCCGTAGTGCTGCCGATTCCTAAGGCCAGGGCCGCGACCACGACCGCAGTGAACAGCGGCGCCTTGCGGAGACCGCGGAAGGCGAATCCGAGATCTCTGAGCAACTGCTCGAGCCAGGTCAGGCCCCACATATCGCGGGTCACTTCTGTCACTACACCGGGGTTTCCGAATCCGCGGAGCGCCGATTCCCGGGCTGACTGCGGCGACTCCCCTTGTTCCATCCTCGCTTGGGCATCAAGCGCGAGATGTGCCTGAATTTCGTCATTAAGATCTGTTTCCGTACGCCCACGGCGTAAGAACCGCAACACGAAAAACCTTAGGAACCTATGGAACACGCTTCACCTCCTTATCGCGCGGGGTTCAAGACACCGGAGATGGCTTTGACGAGGAGATCCCACTTCGACTGCGCGGAAAGAAGCTGTTTCTTTCCGCTAGCGGTCAAGCGGTAATACTTCGCGCGTTGATTGTTTTCAGATAGCTTCCATTCGGAGGCGAGCCAGCCCTGCCGTTCGAGGCGATGGAGTGCCGGATAAAGTGAGCCAGTTTCGACCTGGAGCAATTCGCCGGAATTGGCCCGAATGGCCTGAGCGATGCCATGGCCGTGACGTGCGCCCCATTGAAGGGTATTCAGAATGAGCATGTCCAGCGTGCCTTGCAGCAGCTCGATGCGATTGCGGTAGGGTTCCTTGTCGGGCATGGCTGTAGACAGTCTACTACGAATTGGCGTAGAGAGTCTACACCCCTTTTGGGCGGCGCCTTACGCGGGCGATGGGCTGGAGCGCGGGCGGAAGAGTCTGCGGAACCAGCGAACAATCCAATGAATGATAAGGATCGATATGGCCACCGCGGCGAGGACGATGATGCAGAGAACCGCGGGATGGAAACCCATTAGGAGCGATCCGCCAAAGGCGACGGCGTCACCGAGCAGACTTAAAGCGACATTCGAGATCGGCTCGGGAGAGGTGTTGGCGGCAAGGCGTGTCGCTGTTTTCGCGCCGTGCGAGCTGAGCGCGATACCGCCCCCTACAAGCAACGCGATCAGACGGATTTTAGGGTCGAAATTCGCGAAGGCACCTGCGGCCAGGATTGCCCCCGCGGGGACGCGTATGAAAGTGTGAATCATATCCCAGGTGGAATCGACCGCAGGAATTTTGTCGGCAATGAACTGAATTACATAGAGTGCGCCGGACGCGGCGAGTACCCAAGTGTGGCCGAGATACGCCAGATCCCCGGGGAGGTGAGCGAAATGGAATCGCTGCATGAGGCCGAGTGCGAGAACGGTGGCATACAGGTTAATACCGGACAGCCAAGCCGAACCCATGGCAAAGCCGAGCGTGCCGAGGTCCATGTATCTATTGTGTACATCCAAAACAACGGTGGATTGCCGGTGCCGGACGAAAACTACGCCGAGCGGGACCTCCGAATCCCACTCGCCCGTCGTCAAGCTCTAACTCGATCGACCGTGTTTTTTTCCAGGCGTTTTTTGCTTCTTGGTCATCTAGTGAATGGAGGAAGCCGGGCGTTACAGGTCTGGTTCGCGCGGGGGGCCCAAAACAGATTTAAGCTACAAATGTAGGCCGAGAGCGCAGTCGTGCGGAAGCGCCACGGTCCGTAACGGGAGGAAATGATGAAGGTGCTGGATACGGTTTCTGCTCTTCTGACCGAGAAGGGCGGCGCCATCTGGTCTATTGGACCAGAAGCAACGGTGTATGAAGCTCTCGAGATCATGGCCGAACGCGGAATCGGGGCGTTACTAGTGATTGATGGAGAGGCGCTTATGGGGGTGATTTCGGAGCGGGATTACGCCCGAAAGGTCATTCTGAAGGGGCGTTCCTCCCATCAGACGAAAGTGCGTGACATTATGACGAGCCCGCCGATTACGATCAGTCCCGAATGCACTGTGGACGAAGCGATGCGGCTGGCTACCGACCGGCGCATCCGGCATTTACCCGTCGTTAATTCTTTGGGAACGATTACTGGAATCGTGTCGATCGGCGATTTAGTGAAGTGGATTATCACTTCGCACGAGAAGACGATCGAGCAATTGCAGAATTACATTTCCGGTTAGGTTCTCTCGGTCACGCGGCGCTAAGGCTTCCGCTGGATGTCGAGTGGCGGACGGCTTCCAGACTCCACAGCCTCTCTAATGTGCCCCCACCGGGACCAGCGCATTCAGCTCTTTAATGATGTTTGCAACAAAACTCTTCGCATCCCCAAACAGCATCAGCGTCTTGTCCATGTAATACAGCTCATTGTCGATGCCGGCAAAGCCAGGGCTCATGCTGCGTTTAATCACCATGACCGTGCGCGCCTCCGAGGCATTCAAAATGGGCATGCCGGCAATCGGACTGGTCTTGTCGTTCCTCGCTGCCGGGTTCACCACGTCATTTGCGCCAATTACCAGAGCAACATCCGTCCGTGGAAACTCAGGATTGATGTCGTCCATTTCAAAGAGCCGGTCATATGGAACGTCCGCTTCCGCCAGCAGCACATTCATGTGCCCCGGCATGCGGCCGGCCACTGGATGAATCCCGAAACGAACCTCCACGCCACGGCGGTCCAGAACATCGTGCAGTTCGCGGAGCTTATGTTGAGCCTGGGCCACGGCCATGCCATAGCCGGGAATAATCACAACACTGCGCGCGGCATCCAGAATCTCTGCGGCATCTTCCGGCGATGCAGAGCGAACCGGGCGCTGAACAGCTTCCTTCTTGGCCGTTTGAACAGTGCCAAACGCGCCGAACAGGACATTGCTGAACGAGCGGTTCATCGCGCGGCACATGATGACTGAAAGAATGAATCCTGACGAGCCATCGAGCGCGCCGGCCACAATCAGCAGCTTGTTGTCCAGGGCGAAACCCATCGCGCTCGCCGACAGACCCGCATAGGAATTCAGCAGCGCAATCACGGTCGGCATGTCCGCTCCGCCGATCGGAATGATCAACAGCACGCCGAAGACTAGCGCCAGCACCATAAAAATCGGGTACAGCCATTTCTGTTCGGGCACGAAGATCAGGAAAATGCCGATAGCCACCGCCAGGCCGAAAATGCTCAGGTTGACAATGTTTTGACCGCGGTACGTAATTGGTCTCGTGGGCAAACTCTCCTGCAGCTTCCCAAACGCCATCAAGCTGGCCGTGAACGTGAGAAAACCCAGCAGGGTTTCCACGATCAGCGCGCCCATCACGAATCCATGCGGTGTCTGCCGGTAATATTCGGCTGTTCCGATGAGTGCGGAAGCCAGCGCGCCGCATGCATGCGAGAACGCCGTCCGCTGCGGCACAGCCGTCATCGGCATGATATAGGCGATGGGAACCCCAATCGCTGACCCGATGAAGAACGCGATCAGGATCCATTCGTAATTGACGACCTCGTGCCGCAGCAGCGTGCCAACCACCGCCAGCAGCATTCCGATCTCGCCAACGATTACGCCCCGCCGCGCGGTGACCGGCGAATTCATCCATTTGATCGCCAGAATGAAACCAGCGGCCGCAAGGATGTATAGGGCAGGGAAGATGGTCTCCATAGAGATCATTACTTATCTCCCCGCTTCTTGAACATCTTGAGCATGCGGTCCGTAATTAGATAGCCGCTGACGACGTTGGTCACTGCCGCGACTACGGCCACAAAGCCCAGCACCTTCGAAAGCATCGTCGCGTTCTTCTCGCCGGTGATGAGAATTGCACCCACGACCGCTATGGCCGAGATCGCGTTTGTCAGAGACATCAGAGGCGTATGCAAAAGCGGTGAAACGCGCCGGATGAGCTCAAACCCCAGAAATGCCGCCAGCATAAACACCCAAATCGCGATTTCGTATTTGCTCATGCATTCACCGTCCTTTCGGCGCCCAGCAACTCCGCGATCCGGCTATGTACTACTTTCCCTTCGTGCGTCACCAGCGTTTCACGAATGATTTCGTCTTCTCGATTCACCACAACGCCGCTGCCCGTAACCAGCAGTTTCAGAAACGCGCTGACGTTTGAGGCGAACATCTGGCTCGCATGGAACGGGACCATCGAGGGTAGATTCACGGGGCCCATCACGCTAACCCCGTTGTGCACCACGGTCTCTCCCGGCCGCGTCAGTTCACAGTTCCCGCCGCGCTCCGCGGCAATGTCTACAATCACCGAACCGCTGCACATTGCGCTTACCATTTCCCCCGTGATCAGAATCGGCGATTTCCGTCCCGGCACGGCGGCTGTCGTAATCACTACGTCCTGTTCACGCAAGACCTCAGTCATCAACTCACGTTGGCGCCGGTAGAACGCCTCGTCCATCCCTTTCGCGTACCCGCCCTTATCCTCGGAAGCTTTCGAATCGACATCCAGGATGACGAACTTCGCACCGACGCTTTCCACTTGCTCTTTCACGGCCGGCCTTACGTCGTACGCGCTCACCACCGCGCCCACTCGTTTCGCCGTTGCAATCGCCTGCAGACCGGCAACCCCGGCCCCTAGCACAAAAGCTTTAGCCGGGGTGATCGTTCCAGCCGCCGTCATCAACATCGGAAACATCTTCGGAAGCTGAGTCGCCGCCATCAGCACGGCACGATAACCGGAGATCGTAGCCATCGAAGACAGCGCGTCCATCGCTTGTGCGCGCGTGATTCTCGGCATTAATTCCAGTGCGAAAAATGATACCCCGGTTTCCGCCAGATCGGATGCTTCTTTGAGCGCCGTGAGCGGCTCGCCGAATCCGACCACCGCTTGACCTGGTCGAAACAGCGCTAAGTCCGATCTGCCCTCGTCGGGGTTAGCGCCGATCGCTCGCACCTGCGCAATGACATCGGCTTCCTGGAACACCTCGGACCGGCTTGCCAGCCGCGTCCCACGTGCTACATACAGGTCGTCGGTATACCCCGCCTCGGTTCCGGCCGAATGTTCGACGAGAACCTCCATGCCCGACTTCCGCAAAGCTTCACACTGACGCGGTGTGATCGCGACGCGACGTTCTCCCGGAAACGTTTCGCGCGGAACTCCTACAATGGTGGGCAAATTGCCTCCGCTTCAATTTTGATGATTATCTATTCCGACGACAAAGCGCAACACAGAGTTACGTTGTGTATAATACGGCCAAGCAAGTTGGGCCCCCAAGTAGCTGGCCACGGGCGTGCGTGAAACCTACTGACGTTCAAAACGCGAATTACTTTCATAAGGTCGTCGATTGCCAGTGGGCCTGCCCCGCGCACACTAACGTCCCCGAATACATCCGTCTGATTGCGCAAGGCCGATACACCGATGCATACATGCTCAATCGGCAATCCAACGTTTTTCCAGCTATCCTGGGCCGCACCTGTGACCGTCCCTGCGAGCCTGCCTGTCGCCGTGGTCGCCTCGATGGGAAACCGGTTGCCATCTGCCGCCTCAAGCGTGTGGCTGCCGATTTGCGTGGTGAGATCGCGCATCTTCTTCCGAAGATCCCCAATCAGAAGAACGGTAAACGCATTGCCTGCATCGGCGCCGGCCCGGCCTCTCTCACCGTCGCGAACGACCTCCTCCCGCTCGGCTATCAGGTCACGATTTTCGAAAAACAGGACAAGCCCGGTGGCCTCATGCGCTCGAATATTCCGGCCTTCCGATTGCCGGAAGCGGTCCTCACCGAAGAGATCGACATCATCGTTAACCTGGGCGCCGAGATCCGTTATAACTCGCCCATCGCCAGCATGCAGGCGCTGCTGAACCAGGGATTCGATGCCATTTTCGTAGGAAGCGGCGCGCCCCGCGGCAAGGACCTCGACATTCCTGGTCGGCACGATACGGATCGCATCCACATCGGCATCGACTGGCTTGAGTCCATCGCCTTCGGCCATATTGATTCCATCGGTGAACGCGTGCTGATCATCGGCGTCGGCAACACAGCAATGGACTGCTGCCGCTCTTCGCGAAGGCTGGGTGGCCGCGAGATCAAAGTGATGGCCAGACGGCCGCGGCCCTATTTCAAAGCGTCCCCTTGGGAGCTCGACGACGCCGAAGAGGAAGGGGTCGAAATCGTCGTCAATCACGCTCCGAAAAACTTCGTCATCGAGGGCGGAACTCTGAAGGGAATGATCTTCGAGCGCTTGGAGTGGGACGGCGACGCGCGCCGCTCCCGCACACTCGACGAAATTTTTCTTCCGGCCGACGATGTCATTCTAGCCATCGGACAGGAGAACGCCTTTCCTTGGATCGAACGCGATACCGGAATTGAGTTCGGTAAATGGGATATGCCGGTTGTCGATGATTTGACGATGCAATCCACGCGCCCCGGTGTCTTCTTTGGTGGCGACTCGGCCTTCGGTCCGAAGAACATCATTTGGGCGGTTGAGCACGGCCACCAGGCCGCCATCTCCATCCATGATTTCTGCGAAGGCATTCCGGTAACGGAGCGCCCGACTTACGGCATGAACCTCGTGAGCCAGAAGATGGGCATCAGCGAGTGGAGCTATCACAACGACTACAACCCTGTCGCCCGCCAGAAGATGAAGCACGTCGATCTGGTCCAGCGCTTTGAGAACTTGAACATCGAAGTGGAGCTGGGGTTCACCGCCGAGCAGACCGCGCGCGAAGTCGAACGTTGCCTGAACTGCGATATCGAGACCGTGTTCGCGGCTCCGCGCTGTATCGAATGCGACGCCTGTGTAGATGTCTGTCCCGTACAGTGTCTGACCATTGCGCGAAATGCAGATGAGTTGGAGCTGCGAACCCGCCTTTCCGCGCCGCCTCTGAATCTCGATCAGGCGCTCTTCGCTTCCGAGCCTCTTCCTCAGACCACACGAGTCATGTTGAAGGACGAAGATCTGTGTGTTCATTGCGGCCTTTGTGCTGAACGCTGTCCCACGGCCGCCTGGGATATGCAGAAATTTGATCTATTAATCCCTTATGCAGGTGCAAAAGCATGCAGCAGCAGTTGCGTACCCGCATAAACGATTTCGCCTTCAAGCTTGCCAACGTAAACGGAACGGGATCTGCCAGCGCCAACGGCCTCCTCATGCAGGCCATTTTCCGGATGGGCATCCCGGTTTCCGGCAAGAACCTGTTCCCCTCTAACATCCAGGGCCTGCCCACCTGGTATGAGATTCGCGTCAATAAAGACGGGCATACCGCGCGATCCCTCGATTACGACCTGATGGTCGCGATGAATGCCCAGACCTATGCCCGCGATATCCGCGAGGTCCGCTCCAGCGGCTACGTTCTCTACGATTCAAGCTGGCCTCTCGATGGTTCGCTCTATCGCGAAGATGTGCATTTCCTGCCCGTTCCGTTCGCCCAGATGTGCAACGAGAACTTCGCTGATTCGCGGCAGCGGATCCTTATGAAGAACATTGCCTACGCCGGAACCCTGGTCGCCGCTCTCGATATCGACATGCCGATTGTTGAGGCTCTCCTCGACGAAACCTTTGCCGGCAAAGCTGCGCTTCGCGACTCTAATCGGCAGGCTCTCCACATCGGCTACGATTACGCCCGCGAACACTTCCATTGCCCGCTTCCGTTCCATTTGGAAAAGATGGACGCGAACGGGGACAAGATCCTGATCGACGGCAACACCGCGACGGCGCTCGGGTGCCTGTATGCGGGGGCAAGCATCGCGGCCTGGTATCCCATTACGCCTGCGACGTCGGTCATGGACGCCTTCCGCCAGTTCTGCGAAAGATATCGCCGTGATCCCGAAACCGGGCGCAACAACTACTGCATCCTTCAGGCCGAAGACGAGCTCGCCGCAATCGGCATGGTCATCGGCGCCTGCTGGAACGGCGCCCGCGCCTTTACCTCCACCTCCGGTCCCGGGATTTCTCTCATGAATGAGTTGCTTGGATTGGCGTATTATTCCGAGATTCCGGCCGTCGTCATCGACGTACAGCGGGTCGGGCCTTCCACTGGCATGCCGACGCGTACCCAACAGGCCGATCTGCTCGAGTGCGCCTACGCCTCACACGGCGACACCAAACATATCCTCCTTTTCCCCTCTGACCCAGCCGAGTGCTTCGAGTTCGCCGTCAAATCCTTCGATCTCGCCGAACGATTCCAGACGCCCGTGATCATGCTCTCGGATCTCGACATCGGCATGAACGATTGGGTGGCGCCTCGCCTCCGTTGGGACGACTCGTATCGCCCCGATCGTGGCCGCGTACTCTCTGAGGAAGATCTCAAATCAGTTGCGAAATTTCACCGCTACACCGATGAGGATCAGTTTTACGTTCCTTCCCGCACTCTGCCCGGTGTTCACCAAAGCGGAGCCTACGTCACGCGCGGCTCCGGTCACAACAAGTTCGGCGGCTACACTGAAACTCCTTCCGAATATCAAGAAGTCGTCGACCGTCTTGCTCGCAAACAGAAGGCCGCCGGTAGCCTCGTGCCTCATCCTAAGGTCCAAACTCGTTCGGGCGCGCAGATCGGCATCGTCGCGATCGGCGGATGTAATCCGGCTGTTCAGGAAGCCGTCGACCTGCTCGCTGCCGACGGTGTGCAGGCCGACTACATGCGAATCTGCGGTTTCCCATTTCACGAAAGTGTCGAACGATTTCTCTACGATCACGACCCCTGCTTTATCGTCGAGCAGAATCGAGATGCGCAGCTTCGCTCGCTCCTTACGCTCGAAACCTGCGTGCCGAAGAACCGCCTCCGCTCCGTACTCGTTTACGGCGGGTTCCCGTTGAGTGCTCGTCTTGTAGTCGAGGAAATCACCAAACAGCTAGAGGTCACTCATGCCGTCCATCGTTAAGCCTGTCGCCACGCATCCGAGTCTGCAGCGCAACGAGCTCGGGTTGACCATTCGCGACTACGAAGGATCGATGTCTACCTTGTGCGCGGGATGCGGGCACGATTCCATCACCGCCGCTATTGTGCGCGCGCTCTGGGAAGTCGCTATGCCGCCGCACATGCTGGCCAAGATGAGCGGCATCGGTTGCTCCTCGAAGACGCCGGCCTATTTCGTCAACGGCGCGCACGGCTTTAATTCTGCTCATGGCCGGATGCCCGCCATCACCACTGGCGCGAACGCCGCGAATCGCGATGTGACCTATATCGGTGTCTCCGGTGACGGCGATTCGCTTTCCATCGGAATAGGCCACATGTGCCACGCCATCCGGCGGAATGTGCGTATGGTTTACATCATCGAGAACAACGGTGTGTACGGCCTGACAAAGGGCCAATTTTCCGCTTCCGCCGATGTCGGTTCAAAGAGCAAGCGCGGCGAGCCCAACCAGATTCCGCCGATCGACCCGGTCCTGCTGGCGCTCAGCATCGGCGCCACCTTCGTTGCGCGCAGCTTCTCCGGCGACAAGGAGCAACTTGTGCCCATTCTGAAGGCTGCCCTCGCCCATCGCGGCCTTTCGCTGATCGACGTCATCTCGCCTTGCGTCACGTTCAACGACCACTCCGGCTCTACCAAAAGCTATCTGCATACTCGAAAGCATGCGACGACGGCGACCGAAGCCGATTTCGTTCCGCCCGCCTCCGAGATTCTCGCTCATATCGCCCAGAACGGTGTCACGACTGTCACCATGCACGACGGCAGCGTTGTGCGGTTCCGGTCGGTGCCCGAGAGCTATGACCCGAGCGATCGCGCCAGGGTCACGGCCTATCTCCTCGAGCGCGAAAAGAAGCGAGAAATCGTGACTGGTCTCCTCTTCATCGACGAGTCCCTTCCCGACCTCCACGAGGCCAATAAAACCTCCGATGTCCCGCTCGCTCGCCTGCCGTTCGAGAAGTTATGCCCCGGCGCAGCCACGCTCGATAAGCTGCAGGAAGACTTTCGCTGAGCGGCTCCTCTAGTTCGATATCGGGAACGCTTCGATGATACTGAAGTCACCTGGCACCGCGATCACTTGATTCAGCCGAAAACCAGAGTCACTGAGCAGTTCCCGATATTCCTGAACAGTGCGTTCCCTCCCGCCGGTCAGTAGCATCATCGCGATATCGACGAATCTCCCCATCGAGGGCGAATTGGCATTTGATAGCGCGTATTCCAGCAATAAGAGCACCCCATCCTCGGGAACAGCTCGTCGGCAATTGACAAGGATCTTGTGCGCGCGCTCGTCGTCCCAGTCATGAACGACACTTTTCATCATGTACGCCCTGCAGCCCGCGGGGATCTGTTGAAGAAAATCGCACGGTTTCATCTCGCAGCGTGCTTCCAGTTCGCCGCCGAGAAAGCCGCGTTCCCGCGCCCGCTCGAGCACATGCGGCAGGTCGGCCAGGACACCGTGGAGTCCTCGATGCGCTTTCAGGATGGTGGCAAGAAGTATGCCGTTGCCTCCTCCGACATCCATAACGCTGCCCCAGGCGCCAAAATCGTATGCATTAGCAATCGCCTGGCCCATTAACTCCGACATGTTGGTCATCGCATCATCGAAGATGCGAGCCATCTCAGGGTTTTTCTTCAGGTAGTCGAAGGCATTCATCCCGAAGAGCTTTTCCCTCGCGGGCTGCCCCGTTTGAATGCTGTACAAAATTTCCCCGAAGGGCGCAAAGAAAAACTGGCTTCCCCGGAAAATCATTACAGAGCGCACGGACCCGGGAACTCCCGTGCGCAGATACTGAGATAGATCCGTATGTGCGAACGCACCCAAAGCGGTCTCTTCGAAAACGCCCTGGCTGGTCAACAAGCGCATAACGCGGAGTAATGCCTGTTCGTTTATCTTCAGTTCGCCCGCAAGCTCCGATGCCGTTCGCGGTCGGCTATCTAGCAGGTCGGCCAACCCCAGTTTCGCCACGGCGTATAAACACTGCTGTATGACTACGCCGTTGGCCATTCCTAACAGTTGAGCGGGTGTTGCGCGCGAGGCGGTTTCGGGCGCCATGATTGCCTCCTCTTTCATTGGTGTATTAGGATTCCGATGGGAGCGCTTCCAGTTTCGGGCCACTCTCGACGAGCAGTCCGATTTGGTACTGGTACGGTCCGAGGCGTGTCATCAGCCCCGCACCCGTTAGCGCAAGGATGCAGAATGCCGCGAGTGGCCACGCATACGAACCCTTGGCATCGAAAGCAGCACCCATGAGATACGCGCCAAGCCCTCCGGCCAGAGCGAAACCGCCAAACGTGAAACCATAGACCTCTCCAAACGAACGGAGACCAAAATACCTGCTGGCCAGATACGGGATAAGGTCGCCTTTGGCTCCCAGCCCAAGCCCAATGAGGAATGCAGCCGCATATGCAAGCTCTTGTGAGTTGGCCACCCGCAGCAATGCAATTCCGGCGGCAGCACCCGTGAAGATTAGGGCTGCAACACGTGGGGCGAAGAAGCGGTCTAGGAAATAGCCCGATCCGGTCCTGCCGAGAAGGAGGCCTCCACCGAACAATGAACTTGCCAGAGCGGCAGCTTGCGCTGGAGTTCCCCTATCGGCAAAGATCGGCGCCATGTGGGTGAAGCACGCATGCACGCTTGCTGACACAAGCACGAAACTGCAGAACGATAGCCAAAATGTCCTCATCTGCCACGCTTCACGCAAACTCGCGCCTGCATGAGCGTCCCCCACCGGAATTGTGGCCCGCTGTATAGCGCCATCCGGATTTAAGCCCATTTGCGCCGGCGTCTCGCTCAGAAACACTGCGATCATCGGTACTACAACACACAGCATCGTGGCTCCGGAGATGCTGAACGCAACCTTCCACCCGAAACGTGCAATTAGATATTGGGCTAGCGAGGGCATGATTAACGCTCCGCAACCCATACCCAGCATCATCAGTCCGAGCGCCAAGCCTCTGTATCTGTCAAACCAGCTTGAGATCACTCGGACGTACGGCACTAACTCCGCCGGGCCGACGACACCCAGGGCAGCATAAAAAAGATAGACCTGCCAGATGCTACCTGAGCACAGATTGCTCAACAGCAGGATCACAGCGGCCGCGCGGCCCGAATGAAATTCCTGCGCCAGCGGCTTAAGAAAGACTCCAAGAGAGAAGACCACAATAGGGATTGGCCCTAGGAACACGCACAAGGCACAAACCAGAACCATCCACCAGCCGTGAAACGCTCTACGGCCAATTCGACGCATTCAGCACCTCCGAGGGGCTCTTACGCGCAACAGACAAATTAGCGGCACTCAATTATAGTCCGATCACCACCTATCGGCACCGGCTCACGACGACTCCCGCGAAAGAGTCAAAATGACAAAATGATCGTTTCTCCGGTTCTTGTCTTCGTGCTCTCGCTGGTTGCCCTTTGGCTGTCTGCACAGAGCGGCTCCTACCTTCGCAAACAGCGGGGAACCGAACAACCAAGCGAGCGGGAAGATCTCACTGTAACGCTCACCGCTACCTTTACACTGCTCGGCCTCGTCATTGGATTCACTTTTTCCATGGCCGCCACACGATACGATCTGCGCAAGAGTTACGAGGAGGAAGAGGCCAATGCAATCGGTACCGAATTCGTCCGGGCAGATCTGCTGCCCTCGGCCGATGCGACGAAAGTGCGTGCGTTACTGAAGAGCTATTTGGATCAGCGTATCCTCTCGTATACAACTCACGATACGCAGCGACTGGAGCAGATCAACGCCTCCACCGCTCAATTGCAGACCAGCCTCTGGTCCGCTGTTCAAGGCCCCGCCGAGGCTCGGCCGACACCTGTCATCGCCCTGACGGTCTCGGGTATGAACGATGTCCTTAACTCCCAGGGATACGCGCAGGCAGCCTCTTGGAACCGCATCCCGATTGCCGCTTGGGCTCTGATGGGCGCAATTGCCATCTTCGCCAATCTTTTGTTCGGCTATTATTCGCGGAGACCCGGACCGAAGCTCACGCATTTTGTATCACTTCCCCTGCTTGTCGCCATCTCATTCTTTCTTATCGCTGACATGGACAGCCCGCGTCGCGGTGTCATTCGCGTAGTTCCACAAAATCTGATCAGCCTCTCACGATCCCTGAGTACGCAATGATCAGCAGTGGACACGATTCCCCGCCTATTGAGGCAACCAAAAGAGCGGCGCTACCGACGCACGGTCAATCTGTGCGACTACAGCCGCGTAGCGATCGCTTCGACCGCTTCTTTTGACGTGAGGACTGGATGCACTTCGAAATCGATGAGATCATCCCAGTGTGCAATCCACTCATCGAGCAGCGCACAATCGCGTGATTCCAACAGTTGATAACACCGCTCGAATTTTCTGTCGACCCAACTCGATAAATAGCGAACGCCATCGGGCAGCATGCGGCCGCTGTCCCGAAATCGCCGGTATACCGGTACGGCGTCTCCGTTCTTAAAGTGCTCTACGACCATGTACAGTTTTTCGAGTCTCGAATCGGATTCAGTCTCTTTAGACATGTAGCAGAGCGTAGCAACATTGATTCAGGGGGAAACGGTGTTAATCGAACAATTGTTTTCGCGCGGCATCATGAGAATGGACGAATGGCGGTTCAAGCGCAAACGATGAACAGGCCGCAGCCAAATCGTGCCCTCGCCACGCCAACTAGAAATACCCGTAGGCGAGCCAGCCGCCATCCACATACAGCGAATGGCCGGTAATGAAACTGGCCTTGTCGCTCAGCAGGAATGATACCGCGTCCGCCACGTCAGCGGGTTGGGCCAGCCGGCCTAATGGAATCCGCTTCTTGATCTGCGCTTCGCTCACGTTGCCTGCCGCTATATTCCGTATCGTCATCTCTGTTGCCGAATATGCCGGACCAACGGCGTTCACACGGATACTTTTCTCCGCCCACTCGATCGCCAGCACTTTGGTCAGCATCGCCACTCCGGCTTTCGCGCTGCAATACGCGGCGCGGCGCGGGAAAGCGGCTTCCGCGTTGGTGCTAGTGATAAACACGATTGCTCCGCCCCGTTCCAACATCCGTTTAGCACATGCCTGTGCGAAATAGAAGGGGCCGTTAAGCTGCACATCCACCATCCGCGCCCAATCCGCGGGTGCCAAACTGATCGAATCATCCGGCTTGCTGATCCCCGCGCAGTTGACCATGCCATCTAACTGGCCAAATTTCTCGATCGCAGCTTGTGCCAGCGCCTCACACTGCTCGGGCCTCGTGATGTCGCAGACCACGCCGAACGCGAGCCCTGGCGCGGTCCCTATGCGTGCAGCCTTTGCTTCAACTTGAGCCGCGTTGAGATCGCCGATGACAACTCGCGCGCCTTCCGCTGCCAGCCGCGCGCTGACCTCCGCCCCAAGCCCGCTGACCCCACCGGAGACCGCGATCACCTTGTCTTGCATGACTGAAAACTGAGCCTATCATTCGTGTGGGGTCCACCCTTCTCGATTTGTGATATCGCGTGCGCGCCCTGGCACAACTCACTCGTATCGCAATGAAACCAGAGGGTCCACTCGCGTCGCGTGCAGCGAAGGTATGTAACACGCCGCTACCCCGACCGCCAGCAGTATCGCTATTACTCCGAGCAGCGTTAAAGGATCGTGCGTCGATACACCCCAGACCTGGCTCGCCACCAGGCGCATCACGAAAAACGCTATCACCATCCCGAGTACCACGCCGGCCAGAATGAACCGCATCCCTGATCGCATCACTAACCGTCGGACATTGGTCACGCTCGCGCCCAGAGCCATCCGGATTCCGATCTCCCTGGTTTGCTGTGAAACCGTGTAAGAGACCACGCTGTAAACACCGACGCTCACCAACATCAGGCCAATGGCGGCGAAGACCGCGAACAGTTCCAGCCCGAATCGCGGCTTCGATAATTCGAAAAGGTCCACGGATTCTTCTACCGTGCTTGTCTGCTGTGGGACGACACTCTTGTCCGTCGCAAGGACTGTTCCTTCCAGCGCCGTCGTAAGAGCTTTAGGATTGCCCGCCGCCCGCACGAACACTATAAATCCGCCATAGCTTGAGAGCGTGTCCGGCGCATAAGCCTCCGGCAATACCGCCTCGCGTAATCCATGATTTTTTACGTCCGAAGTGACGCCAATGATTTCGAACCAGGGATTCGCCACCGGCTCTGGCGCATGTTCGAGGGCGGTCAATCGGATTTGTCGGCCCAATGGATCCTGCCCTGGAAAAAACTTCGCTGCCAGCGTTTGATTAACGACAGCTACTTTGCGCTTCCCTAACACGTCTGCCTCGGTTAGCGTTCGGCCCCGTAACAGCCGCGTACCGACCGTCTGGAAATACGGCGTGTCAACGAATCCCATTTGTCCCTTCCACTTCTCCGAGTGCGTGACCCCTGCCGCCTCGAAATCGCTATCAATCCCGCCGAAAGGCGGAAAATCCAGCGCCGCCGAGGCGTTCATAACGCCCGGCAATCGTTCCACCCGTGGCATCAGCTCTCTAAAGAATCGCCACTGCTCGTCGGCCGTCTTGTATTTCTTCCCGAGAAAAACTTGAGTCGTCAGTAACCTCTCTGGACGCAACCCCAGATCTACTTTCCGCTCCAGCATGAAGCTCCGCATCAACAGGCCGGCTCCCGTTAAAAGGATCAGCGATAAAGCCACCTCGCAAACAATCAGCGCATTTCGGAGTCGTCCGCGGCGGAATCCGCTACTCCCGCGTCCACCCGCCTTCAATGGTTCGCTCAGATTGCGCGCCAGTGATCCAACGGCTGGAGCAAGGCCGAATATTAACGCCGTCAGGGCTGCTGTAGCAACGGTGGCCGCCAGCACTCGTCCGTTCAAGTTGATCGCGGCCTCGTCCGGGAAAGTAAACTTTGGCAGTGCTGCCAGCAGCACCTTCAATCCTCCCCACGCGAACAGGCATCCGGTCGCAGCTCCCATGAGCGCCAGCAGCATACTTTCCACAAACAACTGCCTCACGATCCTCACGCGTCCGGCTCCGAGCGAAGTCCGTATCGCAAACTCTCTCTCCCGGGCCGTCGCTTTCGCCAGCAACAGATTTGCTACATTCGCGCACGCGATCAGCAACAAAAGACCAACCGCCGCTAACAGCGTATAGAGCGTCTGTCGGAACTTCCCGACGACGTTGTCCACCAGCAACTGCAACCGGACGTCGAACTTCTTTGGATACAGTTTCGGGTAAGTCTTCGAAAGCCGCTTCGCTAGAATCGCTATCTCCGGCTGCGCCGCCTTGGCCGTGAGGCCGGGTTTCAAATGTCCAAGCAAAAAGAAAAAGGGTGCGTTTAGGTCGGTCTCCCCACGATCCACAGTTGTCGGAATCCACAAGTCGGCGCCCCACCAGGCAAAGCGGCGCGGCATGATCCCGATCAAGGTTCTTGCTGTGCCATTCAGCGTAAATGTCTTCCCGACGATGCTGGAATCCCCGCCAAACCTCCGCTGCCAGACTTTATAGCTCAGGACAAAAACCGGGGACGCCGCTGGGTTCGCGTCATTGGCCGTCGCAACTCGTCCCAGCAACGGAGGCACGCCCAGAAACTGGAACGTATTTCCGGTCACGAGCGCGCCGTCAAACTTTTCGGGTGTCTCCCCCGTGCCGGTCATCAGCACTTGATCTCTGCGGACCCCGATAGACCGGTCGAAGATATGGTTTTGTTCCTGATAATCGAGGAACTCTGGTTGCGAAAAGAACTGCCGCCCAAACTGGTCCGTACTCGAGGAATCTTTAATTTCTATCGCCATCAGCCGCTGTCCATCCGTGTAGGGAAACGGCTCTAATAGAACGTTATCGATCACGCTGAAGATCGCGGTCGTGGATCCAATCCCAAGCGCCAGCGCCAGAACAGCAGTTACCAGGAAACCTCGGTCCTTAAATAAGGTTCTGAAACCGAAGCGGACGTCTTGTAGCAGCCAGTTCATGGCCACTACTACGTACCCAGCCCGGAAACGGCACCTGAATTTTGTCTAAATTCTGTATTCCCCGACGCAAGATACCGCAGCGCTGGCACATCCGCCGTAATGTCACGCGTCTGAGTTGAACACCGCCGGCGTGCTCATACGCCGCCCGCTTCCCTTAGGAGCTTTGCCGCCGCTGTGGCGCCGTGCGATTCTATCCACCCAGCGGAAAGCGCTTCGGCTTTGGACTGACAGACCCTGCCGGGAAACTACTTCCGGGTCATCCGCATCTCGAAGATCATCCGCTCCTCTCCTTTGTCATCGATCAAGAAATGTCGATAGAGAAGGAGGCGGCCATCTTCCTCAAGGTGCGCGCGCGCAACGGTCTTGCGCCCAGGATGGTCGGGATCGAGGGGCGTAGCCCACAGGACGATGTTCTTGCCGTCAAACGTGCCGTCGCTCTGGCGAATTGACATCGTCGTCTGCCGCGAGTCATACCACACGGTGGTGAACCGATTCGTTTTGGAATCGAAGCCGGAGATTCCGGTGCCGGTGATCTTCGTTTCGTCAGGATTGAAGAAGGTGAAATCGGACTGCAGAAACTTGCCGTCGTGAACCATGTACTGCTTACACGTACCTTTCGACACGATCGGCTTGCCGTTCCTCGGGAAGAAAGTCTTGACGACGTCCCAGTCGCCCGTAAATTGCCCGAGCAGCCTCTGACCGGCACCCGGCGCGTTCGGTGGCTCATATTGAGTCTGGGTTTGCTGCGCGAGCGCCGCCGCGGTAATGAGCAACGTCGCGATGAACCACTCCTTCATGGCACTCAGCAAGCATCTGCGAGTGGCCTGCAGCTCCGCTTTAATCAACCGTAGCACGCTCAAATCGTGCCCTATTGCAATGCTTATCGCCCTTACTCCGCCGACTTCTCCCTGGCTTCCTCCGAAGCGGACCGGATGAACCCCGCAATGTTTGCTTTGAGCTTTTGGAGCGCCGCTTCGTGCAGGTACATCATGTGCCCCGCATCGTAGTATTCGAGCTTGATGTTTCCCCGAAGTTTTTCCGGAAGCGCGAGGTGCTCCATCGTATACTCCGTCCCGAAGAAAGGCGTCGCCAGATCGAAATAGCCGTTCTCCACCTGAACTTTCAGATGCGGATTGCCGACCATCGCATGCACCAGATCGTCCTCCACATTTGGCGAGCCGGGGAAATAACCGCCAGCGTGACCCTGCGAGCGCTTCCAGTTCCACTGGCGCCCCGCGGCCTCATTGAGCATACGATACGTCTGGCCCTGTCCAAACTTCAGGTCATCGCGAACGTAATGGTTGAAAGACGCCACGAACGCGCCGAATACTGCTGGTTCCATCGGGTCGTACGAACCGTATTCACCAAGGATGTCGAATGCCGGCCCCGAAAACCGCGCATCCAGCCGGCCAGTTATCAAGCCTCGAGATCGCTGCAGCTCCGCCATGAACTGCGCGAGGTTCACTCGCAAGTCCGCCTTAGATACATAATCCTCGCTCAAGCCGGTGAAGTGCGAGAGTTTCGTCACTACTGCCGCCCGCTCGCTCGCGCCCAGCTTTGATCCTTTCAGCAAAGCCGAAGCGTACTCGCCCGATGCAAACTGCCGCGCCTCCGCCAAAAACGCCCCGAGATCGGCCGACCGATTCGGAATGACATTGTGGTACCACGCGACCGCCGCGTAACTCGGTAGATAGAGCACATAAGGCAGGTCGTCGCCAGGGCTGAACGAGATCGTGCTCAAATCGAGAACGGTCGAGATCATCACGATTCCGTTCAGATCCATCCCGTCGTTCTCTTGCAGATAATTCGCCAGCGCCGCGTTTCGGAACGTGCCATAGCTCTCGCCGATCAGGAATTTCGGAGAATTCCAACGGTCATTCCGGCTGACGTATGTATTGATGAACTGCGCCAGCGACTTCACATCTTCATCAATGCCCCAGAAATCCTTGTCCTTTGCCTTCCCGACCGCATGGCTGAATCCAGTTCCAACCGGATCGATGAAGACCAGGTCCGCGGCATCTAACAGGCACCCGGCCGTATTGTCGACCAGCGTATACGGCGATGGCGGCGTCGGCTGCGCATCCACAGTCACCACGCGCTTCGGACCGAATGCGCCCATGTGCTGTGGCGCCGACGATCCCCCGGGACCGCCATTGTAAATGAACACCAGCGGACGCACGCTCAGATCGGAAAGCCCTGTTTGCGTGTACCCCGTGTAATACAGAAGTGCGGTTTGCTCCTCCTGTTCATTCTTCAGCAGGATCGTTCCCGCGCTCGCCTTGTAGTTGATCGCGTGTCCGTTGAGCTGAATGCTGTGCTCAGTTACGGAGGACTCTTCTTTGGGAGGTTTCTCCGTCCCGGCCTTGGCCTCTGCGCTCTTTCCGCCACTCTCGTTTTCGGGTGTCTGTGCGACCGCAGGAATGCCAGCCAAAATCAGGCCCGAAAGCGCGAGGACACAAGTAACTGCTTTTTTCCGCATAACAGAAGTTCCGATTGTACCGTTCACGAATGTTAGACGGGCACAATGCCGGGAAGGCTTGACGCTTCCCAATTCCTACTGCCAAATCGCACGCGTTATTCTGGCTTCTGCAAGCTGAATGGGTTGCGTTTAGCGATGGCGAAAATTTACGTATCGTCAACTGTCGCCGATCTTCAGAAGGAACGCCGCGCCCCGTGATGGACTGGCTCGTGGCAGCCGGGCATCAAGCTGTCCACAGCTACCGTCCCGATAGCGAAACCGTGCGCGAGAGCTGTCTGGAGGAGATTGATAAGTGCGATCTCTATGTGCTGATCCTGGGTCATCGTTACGGATTCCAACCGGAGGACAACAACCCCGAAAATCTGTCGATTAGCCCAGCAGCCGGACGCGATGGATCTAACGCCGTGTACGCCGTGACCATCATTCGTGCCTTTCTGTACCTCGTTCCCTGCTTTCGTCTCTGTCTCGTTCCCTCTTGGGGATATTCGGACACGGAGGGATTCCGGGTCCTATATATGTTAGGCAGAAGTTATCGTCAAACGTGTTCGTGCTCGGACTGGTATGCAGATCATGAATATCCGCGCCGCTCGCGGCCGGCACCGAGGCGAAAGTCTTCTGGACTTGTGCCGGCGGATTACCGGTAATGATGTTGTCGTGGACTACGTTGTCATCGGCCTCGGGAAAGACCAAGACTCCGTTTACGTTGCCGCCGAAATCGCTTTCCTCGACCAAGTTCTCGGTGCTGCTGCCCTCGAAGCCAATACCGAAATCGACATTCCCGTCCGGGTTATCGACACTCCCGTTCCCGTGGAATGAACACTTGCGAATGGTGTTTCCCTTGCTGTCGGAGACACAAATTCCACCGCATGGCGCTCCGTTTGAACCAGCGGCGTTGTTGACGAAAGCGTCGTCTTTAAACGTGCTCTCCGAGAGGGCCTCCGTCTGCACGCCACTCCAGCAGTTACGATTTACAGTTACTCTCTTGAGAGTGACCTGGGTGCTTGACAACAGAAGGATCCCCCAGCGTTGAAACTTCTGGATTACTCCGGGACCCTCGATCTCCACATGCTCTTTGGCATTCACCTCAATTCCAACTCCGAAGGTAGAATCCGTCGGAAGACTGCAGTTGGTTGGAGGGTTAACCGGTCCGGTTATGGTGTGGCCATTGAGGCTTAGCTCGATGTGGTCCGCACCGAACACGATGCACGGTGCTTTCAGGAGCGCCGCCGTGCAATTAACATCGCCGACCAGCTCGCTGTTATCGAATATCGTCAGCGTGGAAGAAATGTTCCCGCTGATGTCGATCGCCTGAATGCGCCCGGGGCACATGAACAGCGCGAAAATTAGAGAGGCGAAACAGACGAAGCGAAAGGCCGCCCGCCCGCGTCGACGGCTTTTCTCATGATCCTGAGAAGGTCTAGCCAGAGCATGAGAGGAACTGGGAAATGGAGCCAATGCTGCCGATCCCAGCCCGATACTCTTCCAGAAATCTCTCCTTTTCATGTTTCTACTCCTTTGAAGCGAAATTCGTTTGGGCAAGCCCAGGCGAGGCCTTATTGTTCGCGGCGATGCCCAGGCAAAATATCGATAGAGCCTTCCAGCAAGGTCTCATTAAACACGAGGCGCGGTGAGCCCTCCGTCGTCAGCACTGCTGCGGAACCTGGACCACCTGCGCGTACGACGAATGTGAAAGACACGTTGGTACCCGCTCCGAGTCCTGTGATTTCCGCTGTTCCCGTCAAAGTAGCGGTATCACCTACAACGGTCGCGCCGGTGATTTGGCCGGTGACATACATGACGTTTTTCGTAAACTGCGCGCTGCCCGGGCCGGTGGAGTTTTCCGGAGCCCGGGCAAGGCACTCAAAGTCACCGGTTACGATTCCGCCTTTTCTCTCCGCATGGAAGCCCAAAGTGGTAAGCACGGGAACGAAGCCACCGCTCTTGCCCGTTCCACCTTGGATGATTGTAGTTCCGCCACCACGCGCAACGACGGTCGCGCTCGTCGAATCAAGATCAGATTGCGCCACGGCGATATGTGATAATCCAGGCCCGCTGATAGTGATCGCGACCATCGAGATAACTGACCGCGTAGACACTTTGAGACAAACTATTCCTCGCATTGTGTGCCTCCTAAGCTGTGTAGCAGGAGTTGAAGCCTTCGCATCCCGAGTCTCCCTGCCTCAGTCGAATATGAGAGCCTTCCGCTGAGGGTCGGCGTTGGGAGACGGCCGGAAACAGTTCCCCACTCGATCGGTCCTTTGAGCCGTAACACATCGACTCCCCTAAGGACCGTTGTACCTAGCGGCTTACATATACCACTCGTTCCTTGAAGCTGCAACAGGAAAAATGATCTAAATGATCGCTGCTTGGTACCATTCGTACTGTCGTCCCGAATCGCACTATTCACCGGCGCGACATTCAGAGCTAAAGTAAGCTCCGGAGCCTGGAGATGTCTCGCATTTGGAAACCGAACTGTACGGGCAAGGTATTGCGGTGCCATTTCGCTGCCCTACTCGCGTCAGCTACGCTTGCACTCACTTCAACCGCTTGGTCGCAACAACCACCTCCAAACGTTGTTATCCAATGGAATCAAGCAGCGTTACAAGGGGTCAGGAATTCTAAGCTGGGGCCGCCCATGGTCTCTCGAGCTCTGGCTATCGTGCACACCTGCATCTACGATGCCTGGGCTGCTTACGACAAACGTGCGCTCGGTACGCGATTGGGGAGTTCTCTTCGCCAACCCCACAAGGAGCACACCGTTGCGAATAAGAATGAGGCAATCAGCTTCGCTGCGTATCGCGCCTTGGTCGACCTTTTCCCAGCGGACGAGGCCAGCGTGTTTCGCCCGCTGATGGAGCAATTTGGGTATGACCCAGACAACACATCGATGGATACGCAAACCCCAAGCGGTATCGGAAATTTCGCCTGCGATGCCGTTTTGCAATTCCGGCATCACGACGGTTCCAATCAGCTCGGGGATCTCAGCGGTGACGGAGTACCTTACGCCGACTACACTGGTTACAAAGCTGTCAATCCACCATCAACTGTTCCTGTCGATCCCGCCACCGTCGCTGACCCGAACCACTGGCAGCCGCTGCAATACTTCGATGCGACGCACACTTTCGTCACGCAGCCGTTCGTGGGCGCGCAATGGTACCTGGTTGTGCCGTTCGCGTTGCGATCCGGAGATGAATTCCGGGCGGAGCTCGCCTTGTTTGGGCCGGCCACATACGGCTCCCCGGCATACTTGGAAGAAGTGGAAGAACTCGTGGCAATAAGCGCCAGCCTGACGGATGAACAAAAAATGATCGCAGAGTATTTCGCAGACGGACCGCACTCGGAGCTTCCACCGGGGCACTGGGACCTGTTCGCGCAATTTGTATCTGCTCGAGATCATCATGGAGTAGACGAAGACGCCAAGCTGTTCTTCGCGGTCACAAATGCCATCTTCGATGCCGGTATCGTCGCGTGGGACGCGAAGCATGCATTTGACTCCGTTCGTCCCGTCACCGCCATTCCGTACACGCTTCAAGGGCAGCAGATTCGTTCGTGGGGTGGGCCAGGGAAGGGAACAGTGACCATGGATGGCAGATTCTGGATACCATACCAACGCAGCACGTTCCCAACGCCTCCCTTTCCGGAATACAACTCCGGACACAGCGCGTTTAGCGCGGCAGGAGCCGAAATCCTGCGGCTGTTCACCGGCAGTGATGCATTTGGCGCCTCGGTCACGTTTCCGGTCGGCTCCTCCAAAATCGAGCCGGGCCTCACACCGTCAAATCCGGTAACGTTGCACTGGGACACGTTCACCGATGCGGCGAACCAAGCTGGCATCTCGAGACGCTACGGCGGAATTCACTTCAAGGCAGGGGATCTCACGGGTAGGGCAGTTGGACGGATAGTTGGGTATGAGGCCTGGATCAAAGCCGAATGCCTGTGGAGCGGTCGTAGCTGCGACCCTGAGAAGCGAGATGAGCATAGATCGAGTGCAAGAGAAGCGGAGCACTTCATCCGACACCGAAAATCCGACCGTTAAAATGCGCGCTTTTGCCGCTCGTTTTCGCTGGTTGAGCGCATCTGTTGATTGGATCTCCAGTCGAAGGACTCAACGCCGCGATTGCATGGGCTGAACTGATCCGTTAAAGCGCTCCCGACGCAGGTAGCTCCTAAATACGCACTGTCCCGGAAATAATCATTTAATTGCCGATCTCCACCAATTCAAAGCCAGTCACAACCCTCAAACCCACGCCAATCGCCATTTTTCGCCAAAATCGCTTGACACGCATGCTACCGTTTACTCGGGAAGCTCGTCGCCGCTCCCATTCGCCCGGTGCCGCTCGCATCGGGCTTTTTCATTTCTAAGGAGCCAATTTCCACATGCCAACCGAAGCCCAGGTCGCCGCGAATCAACAGAACGCAACCCTAAGCACAGGACCCACCACACAGCAAGGAAAAGACGCCATCTGCTTCAACGCCTTCCGCCACGGTCTCGCCGGCCGCTTCGTGATCCTGCCGCACGAAGACAAGCACGAATTTCAAGAACTCTATTTCAGCTTAAAAGCAGAGCACCGTCCCTCGACTCCCACCGAGCACCTGCTGATCGAGCGCATGGCCGAACACTGGTGGCTGGCCCAGCGCGCTCTCTATCTCCAGCAGCTCTGTTTCGGCGAGTCCGAAACCTGCCAAGACCCGAAGCAGCTCGCGCTCTATCTCCGGTATCAAACCACTCACGACCGCGGCTTCCATAAATGCTTGAACGAGCTGCTAAGGCTTAGAGCGCAAAAGCGCAAAGCAGAAATTGGCTCTGTTTCGCAAAAGCAAAAGGAAGCGGACGTGGCTCGCAAGCAGGAGCTGCACGAAGCGCGTGTTCGGCTCGCCAATGCCCGTGCTTCGCACCTCGAAATCGATTCCGATATCCGCCAAACCATCGAAGCGCCGCTACCCGGTCATGTCCGCATCCCGTTTGAAGACTTGTGCGATGCTTTCAAGGTAGTCGTCAACGAAGTGAACGGCAGATATAAAGCAAAGCTGCAAGAAAAAGCCGCCTAACCGAAATCTTGCACCAGTCGCGCGACCGATCTTTTCGTCCGTGGCGCGGACCGTCGTGTTTTGCGGTCTGCGGCGTTTTGTTCGTCTGCGATATCTCCCAACCCTGAGCTATCATCGCCTCGTGACCAAAGCCTTTACCGCTGGCCCTACCGCGGCTGTGCTCGTGTGCGCAATTTTCTCCGTGCCCGTTCTCAGCGCCCAAAGCAGCAATGCCAAGCTCTTCAGCGATATGCGCTGGCGCGAAATCGGGCCGTATCGCGGAGGCCGCACTCGCGCGCTCGCCGGAGTTCCCTCGCAGCCCAACATCTTCTATATAGGTGCCGTCAACGGAGGCGTCTGGAAGAGCACAGATTACGGCCGAACGTGGGATCCAATCTTTGACCACGAGCCCACCGGTTCCATCGGCGCAATCGCGGTCGCTGTGTCTGATCCAAAAATCATTTACGTAGGAAGCGGCGAAGGCTTGCAGCGTCCCGATCTCTCCACTGGAGACGGAATCTACAAATCGACCGATGCTGGTCAAACCTGGACGCATTTCGGGCTCAGCGATGGCCAGCAGATTCCGCGTATCGCCGTAGATCCTCGCGACCCGAATCGTCTCTTTGTGGCTGTGCTCGGGCATCCGTACGGGCCGAACGAAGAACGCGGGGTCTTTCGGTCAACCGATGGCGGCCAGAGATTTCAGAAGGTTCTCTATAAGGATGAGAACACCGGAGCGAACGATGTCGAGCTCGATCCCTCGAACCCCGATGTCATCTACGCTGGGCTATGGGAAGCCCGCCAGGGTCCCTGGGAGAATGCCGGCTGGAGCGGTACGAACGGCGGCATTTTCAAATCGACGGATGGCGGCACCACCTGGCATCAGCTCTCGCAAGGCTTGCCGTCCTCAGGTATCGTCCAGGCCAATCTCGCCATTGCGCCGAGCAATCCGGATCGCCTCTATGCGGCCGTTGCTACGCAGCAAGGCCTCGGTATATATCGTTCGGATGACGCCGGGAGCACTTGGATCCAAATCACTACCGATCCTCGGCCAGCCGCTCGTATCGGTGGAGGCGACCTCCCCGTGCCTGCCGCCGATCCGAAAAATCCTGACATCGTCTACAGCGCGAGCGTCGTCACCTGGAAGTCGGTCGACGGCGGCAAGACCTGGACCGGTATTCGTGGCGCTCCTGGCGGCGACGACTACCAGAGCATTTGGATCAATCCGAACAATCCCGACCTCATGCTGATCGTCAGCGATCAGGGTGCCATTATCACCGTCAATGGCGGGCACACCTGGAGTTCCTGGTTCAACCAGCCGACCGCCCAGATGTATCACGCCTCGGCGGACAATTCATTCCCATACCGCGTTTGCAGCGGTCAACAGGAAAGCGGCTCCGCTTGCGTGAAATCGCGTGGCAACGACGGTGAGATTACCTTCCGCGATTGGCATCCAGTTGGCGTCGAGGAGTATGGCTACGCTGTTCCAGATCCGCTCGATCCCGATCTTGTCTATGGCGGAAAGGTGACGCGTTACGATCGCCGCACGGGCCAGACCGCGAACATGGGACCCATTGCCATTCGCTCGCCCAAATACCGCATGCTTCGCACCGCGCCGCTTGCGTTCTCGCCTGTTGACAAGCACCTCCTTTTTTTCGGAGCGAATACGGTATGGCAGACGCGCAACGGTGGAAAGAACTGGCGCGAGATCAGCCCCGATCTCACTCGCAGCACCTGGCAGATCCCGGCCAGCGTCGGAAAATATCGCGACAACGCTTCCGCAAAACCGGTCCAGCGCGGAGTCGTCTACGCCCTTGCTCCTTCTCCGCTGGATGTCGCGCGCATCTGGGCCGGCAGTGACGATGGTTTGATTCACGTCACTACCGATAGCGGGGCACATTGGACGGACGTGACGCCGCCGCAACTGACGCCCTGGGCTAAGGTCTCGATCATCGACGCTGGGCACTTCGATCGCGATACCGCTTACGCCGCCATCAACACCTTTCGTCTCGACGATCTCCGCCCGCATATCTACCGCACTCACGATTGCGGCAAGACCTGGACCGAAATCGTGAACGGACTTCCGGATGGCGCCGCCGTAAATGCCGTGCGTGAAGATCCAGTCAGAAAAGGCCTGCTGTTCGCCGGAACGGAACGTCAGGTCTATATCTCATTCGATGACGGCGATCACTGGGAATCTCTGCGGCTGAACATGCCCGCAACATCCGTCCGCGATGTCATCGTCAAGAACGATGACCTCATCGCCGCAACACATGGGCGAGGTTTTTGGATATTGGACGACATCACGCCGCTGCGACAAGCCAGCTCTTCGATAGCTTCTTCGCCCGCCTATCTGTTTCAGCCCCAGACTGCTCTGCGCGTGCGTTGGAACATGAATACCGATACTCCAATCCCTCCCGACGAGCCTGCCGGCAAGAATCCGCCCGACGGCGCGATCATCGATTACTATCTCGATTCGTCATCCTCCGGCCCGGTAACGCTCGAGATCATGGACGATAGCGGCAAGCTCGTCCGCCGGTATTCCAGTACCGATTCCATCCCCGAAATCGATCCGATGCTCGAAATCCCGAAATACTGGGTGCGTCTGCCCGAGCACCTCTCCGATCAACCCGGAATGCATCGCTTCCTTTGGAACATGCACTATCCTCCGTTGCCGGAGCACGGTCCGAGGGAGTATCCGATGCAAGCCGTTTTCCACGACACACCGCCGTCTCCCGCCGCACCCTGGGTGATGCCCGGCAGCTATACCGTCAAGCTGACCGCAGGCGGGAAAACATACACGCAAGCGTTGCCTGTGAAAATGGACCCGCGCGTCCTCACCCCTGCTACGGGTCTACTCCAGCAATTCACTTTCTCCAAACAGATCTATGACGATCTCTTGGTAAGCTACGCTGCGGCAGCGCAACTCCATTCTTTGCGTTCTCGTCTTGCGGATCTGAAGAAAGAATCTCCACAAGCAGCCCGTGCAATCGAAATTTTCGATCAAAAAGCGCTCGCTCTCGAAGGAGCTCCGGTTGGACGTTTTGGCGGAAGAAGCGCTGCGCCCGCCACTGATACTCTCAATCTGGTGAACGGCCAACTCGATGCGCTGATGCAGGCACTTCAGGAAGCCGATGTCACCCCGTCTGCTGCGCAAATCGCCGCAGTCGCTGATCGCCGCCACGCTCTTGCCGGACTGCTGTCGCGCTGGAACGATTTGAAATCCCGTGATCTGCCCGCACTGAATCTCCAACTCAAGCAGTCCAATGTTCCCGAGATCGTCTTGAATGGCAATCACTAACGCGAGCAAGACCGGCACTTGCGCCATCCGTGCTGGCTATATTTTCATTGCCTTCTGTGGATTCAAGCGATCGAAACACCTTTCGGCGGCTTGCAGTCATTCCAATAGAGGGTCGTACATTTACTGATCGATGCCAAAACCACACTCCCGGCGCACCAGGCGCTTGCCTGTGGGTGCCGATCCCGTGCCGGGCGGTCCGGGAACTCACTTTCGGGTCTGGGCCCCGCGTCGAAAATCTCTAAGCGTGGTGTTTGACGGGGATCTGGCCCCTTTGTTGCTCGACCGCGAGCCGCACGGGTACTTCTCGGCACTCGCCCCGAATGTCGGTGCGGGTGTCCGATACAAATACTTATTGGATAACGATAAAGATCCGTATCCTGATCCCGCTTCGCGATTCCAACCCTTTGGACCGCATGGCTACTCAGAAGTAGTCGATCCGTGTGCATTTCATTGGCATGACCAAAACTGGCATGGAATCCAATTGCCGGGGCAAGTCATCTATGAGTTGCACCTCGGCACGTTCACGCACGAAGGAACCTGGAAATCTGCTGCGGAGAAGTTGCCGTACTTACGAGACACCGGAATCACGACAATCGAACTCATGCCCGTAGCGGAATTTCCGGGTAAGTTTGGCTGGGGCTACGATGGTGTGCAACCCTATGCGCCCGCGGCGATCTATGGTCAACCCAATGATATGCGCTCCTTTGTCGACCAGGCGCACTCGTTCGGAATCGGCGTCATTCTCGATGTCGTCTACAATCATCTCGGTCCAGACGGAAATTATCTGACGAAGTATTCGCCTTTCTACTTCACGGATAAGTATGAAACCGACTGGGGCGCGGCGATCAACTTTGATGCCGAGGGGAGCGGTCCCGTGCGCGAATTTTTTCGCGAGAACGCCGCCTACTGGATCAGGGAGTTCCATCTCGACGGGCTGCGCCTCGATGCCACCCAGGACATTCACGACGACTCTCAGCCGAATATCATCGCCCAAATTTCGGAGGCTGCTCGTCGCGCTGCTGGGTCGCGTTCCATCATCGTCGTCGGAGAAAACGAACCGCAGGATACAACACTGCTCCAACCCGTCGAAGAAGGCGGATGTGGTCTCGACGCGCTGTGGAATGACGACTATCACCACACCGCGATGGTCGCCCTGACGGGCAAGGCGGACGCTTATTACACCGATTACCGCGGCTCTCCTCAGGAGTTCGTCTCGTGTATGAAATACGGCTATCTGTACCAGGGTCAATGCTACCGGTGGCAGCAGCAACCAAGGGGAACGTCGACTTTTGGTCTGCCTCGTCCGGCGATGATCACCTTCATTCAGAATCACGATCAGATCGCCAACTCAGCTCGCGGCCAGCGGATAACCGAGCTTAGTTCACCCGGGCTATTTAGGGCGGTTACTACCGTTACTCTCCTCGGGCCGGGAACGCCGATGCTGTTCCAAGGCCAGGAATTCGGTTCCTCCAATCCGTTCCTGTTCTTTGCCGATCAGAACCCGGAGCTGGGGATGAAGATTCGGGAAGGGCGAGTGGAATTCCTGGAACAATGGCGATCGCTGAGGTTACCGGAGATGAGGCAACATTTTGCTGACCCCACGATTCCGGCTACGGTAGAGCGTTGCAAGCTGAATTTTGCTGAAGTCGAAACGCACTCTCAGATGTATCGGCTCCATTGTGATCTTCTTCGCTTGCGCCGCGAAGATCCGGTCTTTTCGCGGCAGGGCGCTGATGGTCTCGATGGCGCGGTTCTCTCGCCATCAGCGTTCGTACTCCGATACTTCTCGGTCGGCCATGGAACCGATCGTCTGATTGTCGTGAACTTTGGCGTGGATCTCGAGCTCGATCCGGCTCCGGAGCCCTTGCTGGCCCCACCGGCAAGTGCGCAATGGCAAAAGCTCTGGTCGTCCGACGATCCCGCCTATGGTGGTAACGGGGCCGCGCCGCTGGATACTTGCGAAAGCTGGAGAATACCCGGTCACGCCGCAGTTGTTTTACATCCCGTCGCCGAACTGCAACCGAGGCCTAAGCGCCGCAAAAAAAGCCAATGAACAACATATTTACTCACGACCCAAACACGCCTTTAACGGACGAAGACTTCAAGACCTTGACGGAAACGGAGTGGCTGGTCACTAACGGTCTAGGAGGGTACGCTTCCGGAACCGTTGGCGGCACGTTGACGCGGGTCTTTCACGGCTATTTGATTTCCGCGCTGCAAAGCCCGCTCGGGCGCACCATGATGCTGAACGACCTTCTCGAAGAATTCGTAATGCCCGACGGACGTAGACTCAGGCTGAATGGCCTGATGACGGAGGGCGGAGAGTATCGCGGCGCCTCCCCCTATCTCACAAGCTTCGCATTGGATTGGGGCCTTCCCGTTTGGACCTATGACGTGGAAGGCCTCATCTTCGAGAAGCGCGTCATCCTTCCGCACCGGCAGAACACTTCTTATATCGATTACCGTTTTCTGAACGGGAAAGCAGCGGTCAAGCTGCAGCTCCGCCCAGCCGTGAACATGCGCCCTCATGAATCACCAGTAAACACGAAGCTGGATTCCTACACGTTCACGGTTCGCGATCATCACTACGAATTGCAGCCGAGCGGCGCCATTCCGCCGCTACGGCTCATGCTCCTCGGTAAAGGCGGATCCGTGACCGTGGATCCTCAGAGAATTCGCAACGTCACGTACGAGCTTGAGCGAAGTCGTGGATACATCTGGCGCGGCGATCTGT
>JAFATG010000170.1 GCA_019244055.1 Acidobacteriaceae bacterium
ATGGCGTACTGCTCGGCTACCGCCGAAATCATGTAAGCCGCTTTGGCCTTGTTCTTCATCGTCGCCCTCACCCGTTTATGCCGCCGGCTGTACTCTACTCCAGATATCCGCCCGCACGTCCCCTTTTTGCACCTGCGCGAGTTCCCGCAACAGTTCCCGTGTCCGCTCATCATGCACATCCGGAGATTTGAGCAGAACCTCCACGATCTCGTCACCCCGCACATTCTTGCGGCTATTGAAGACGCCCTTTTCACGCAACCGGAACTTCTGTCCGTTCTGCGTGCCCTGCGGAATCTTCAACAGCGAGCGCCCGTCCAGCGTTGGCACCTCGATCTTCGCCCCGAGTCCCGCCTCACTCACAGTCACCGGAATCTGGATATGGATGTTATCGCCGTCGCGCTTAAAGAACGGATGCTCCTCTACGCGCACCGTGATGTAAAGGTCTCCAGCGGGACCGCTTGCGACGCCCGCGTTTCCTTTTCCCGCCACGCGCAGCCGCGAACCGGATGCGACGCCTTGCGGTATCCGCACGTCCACGGTATCGGGATGCGCCACCCGTCCTTCGCCACGGCAAGTGGGACAGGCATTTTTCAGGCGTCCGCTCCCTCCGCACCGCGGGCAAGTCAGGTTGAATTTCATCGCACCCGCCATCTGGCTTACCGTGCCGGTTCCATCGCATTCGGGGCAGACCGCGACGTTATTTCCCGAAGAGCCCGTTCCATGACAGGTCTCGCAGGTCTCCTGGCGCGAGATGTTCAGCCGCACCTGAGTACCGCGGATGGACTGCCAGAAATCCACGTTCAGTCCGTATTCGAGATCGGCACCGCGCTCAGGCTGTGGTTGCGCAGACCGCCCGCGGCCGCCGCCGAACATCTGGCTAAAAATATCGCGGAAGGAGCCGCCCGAGCTTTCCTCTTCACGCGCGCCTCCGGCGGCCTGCTGATTGCGTAGATACTCACTGAAATCGAACCCGTCGAAGTTCATTCCGCCAGGGCCCGGGCGTGGCCCGCCACCGTTCGGCGGAATGTTATCCGAATAGAACCCGTACTGGTCGTAAATCGGCCGCTTCTTTTCATCGCTCAGGACGTCATATGCTTCCTGAACATTCTTGAACCGGTCCTCTGCTGCTTTGTCGCCGGGATTCAAATCGGGATGGTACTTCCGAGCCAAGCGCCGATACGCCTTGCGGATCTCCTCCGTGTCGGCACTCCGGGGGACGCCCAATATCTCGTAATAGTCCTTCTTCGTTGCAGCAGGCATGTTCAAACGGCGGCCGATTCACGGCCGCCGCCCTCATTTTTGACTTCTGTCTTTTTTACTTCTTGTCTTCTACGTCGACGAACTCCGCGTCCACCACATTGTCTTTCTGCTTCTCACCGGCTGGTGCTTCCTGGCCCGGCTGCGCCCCCGCACCCGGTCCACCGTTCGGGCCCGGAGCCTGCGCCTTGTACATCGCCTCAGCCAGTTTGTGGCTGGCCTGGGTCAGCTTATCGGTAGCCGCATTGATCTTGTCGAGACCACCTTCGTTCATGGCCTTCTTGAGTTCCTCTACCGCCGACTCCACCTGTTTCGCATCCGCTTCGGAAATCTTGTCGCGGTGCTCCTTCAACATCTTCTCGACGTTGTAGACCATAGCGTCCGCTCGATTGCGGGCTTCGATCTCTTCCTTCTTCTTGCGATCTTCGGCTGAGTGCGATTCGGCGTCGCGGGCCATCTTCTCCACTTCGTCCTTGCTCAGACCCGAAGAGGACGTAATGGTGATCTTCTGCTCATTGTTCGTGGCTCGATCCTTCGCCGTCACGTTCAAAATTCCGTTCGCGTCGATGTCGAAAGTCACCTCAATCTGGGGAATGCCGCGGGGCGCCGGCGGAATCCCCACCAACTGAAACACGCCGAGCATCCGATTGTCGCGAGCCATTGAACGCTCGCCTTGATAGACCTTGATCTCCACCGAGGTTTGGCTGTCCGCTGCGGTCGAAAAGACCTCGCTCTTGCGGGTCGGTATCGTCGTATTGCGCTCGATTAATTTCGTGAACACGCCGCCCAGCGTTTCGATACCGAGCGATAGCGGCGTCACGTCCAGCAAGAGCACGTCCTTGACTTCACCGCCTAGTACGCCGCCCTGAACCGCCGCGCCCACAGCCACTACTTCGTCCGGATTCACGCTCTTGTTCGGCTCTTTTCCGAAAAGGTCGCGCACCATCTGCTGCACCTTGGGAATACGAGTCGAACCGCCGACTAGAACTACTTCGTCAATGTCGTTCGGCGTTACGCCAGCATCCTGCATCGCTTGCTTGCACGGTCCCACCGACCGCTGCAGAATGTCGTCTACCATCTGCTCAAACCGGGCACGCGTGAGTTTAATGCTCAGGTGCTTCGGGCCGCTCGCGTCCGCGGTTAAGAACGGCAGATTCACTT
>JAFATG010000209.1 GCA_019244055.1 Acidobacteriaceae bacterium
CCGGCCAACATGCGTCTTGCGGAACTCAATCAACCCTATGATCCTGGGAACGCGACATTTGTGCCTTCGCTCGGTGATCCCGACGCCGGTCGCTACGCCCATTTCATCGATTCACTGTTTCGTTTGGAGCACGCGGTGACGCCGCAGCTCTCCTATCGCATCGGCTATTCGATCGTGAGCACGAACCGTGACAACACGGACGGCCCCGGCGGCCCCGGCCTCTATCAACCTTTTTTCAACACCTCGGATCGTTATCTTGGCCGCATCGATACGGTGCAAGCACGCGTCAGTTACCTGCTCGGATCGCATCAGATTCTAAGTGCCGGCTATGAATTCGAGCAGGAGCATTATGTAGAAGTGGAGACGGATCAAAATCCGGATTTAGCTCAGCGCGCCTATTATCGAACCGATGCGCGGCAACGAACGAATGCTGCCTTTGCACAGGACGAGATACATCTACTGAACGACCGTTTGGATGTCTTGCTCTCAGGCCGATTTACTCAGGCAAGCATCGATCAACCTATATTCGTCAATGGCGGTCCGTCGCCGTATGCTAACGTGGCACTCCCATCTCCGCCCTCTGCATACACGGGTGACGCATCCCTCGCATACTTCCTGCCGCGCTCTTCCACGAAGCTGCGCGCCCATGTAGGGAACAGTTTTCGATTGCCTGCACTGTACGAGCGGTTCGGCGGGTTTCTGTTTCAAGCAACAGATTTTCCTTATGGCGACCCGCGGCTCAGCCCGGAGCGCGCCATCGGAATCGATTTCGGATTCGATCAGTATCTATTCCATGAACGCCTGAAAATCAACGCTTCCTATTTCTACACGCGTCTGCAGCAGATCATCGGATTTCTGAATTTCCCCCCTGGTTATGTCGATCCCTACGGCCGAAGTGCCGGGTACTACAACACTGGCGGCGGGATCTCGCGCGGTGTCGAACTGAGCGGCGAGTTTCATCCCACTCGCCGAACCAGCATTTTCGCCTCCTACACATTCACCAATGCAATCGATCGCGTGCCGCAGTATTACACTGGCACCACATCGAGCCCGCTGCAAACGCCCATCGTCCTTCCTCATGCCGTATCGTTCATAGCCACGCAGCAGTTCGGAAAGCATGTGGATATCGGATTAGACTTCAACGCGGGTTCTGATTATCTGTACCCGCTGTATGGCTATGCGTATCAGTTTCACGGACCGCGCCAGCTCGGTGTTTCCGCGGGCTACACACTGCGCTTCGCTGACCGTTTCGAAACGCGGTTCTATACGCGCGTTTCGAACGCACTGAATCAAACGTACTTTGAGGAGGGTTTCCTTACACCGCCACGCTGGACGGTTGGCGGAATTCATTTTACGTTTTAGCCAGCAGACGGCCATTCAGGACCTATTGCGGCTCAGGTTCCGGCTGCGGCGATCCCATAATCAGGGCCTCGTCGCGTTCCAGATAGCGCTTATGGAGATCCTGTGAACGGGCCAGCTCTTTCTGAGCGAGTTCGGCTTGGCCGAGCTTACGATACGCCAAATACAACTGATAATGAACACTACCGTAATGGTCTGAAGGAGCTGCCTTTTCGAGTCTCGGGACGGCATCGGCAAATTGTCGCAAGCGCACGTACGCAGTACCCAACAGGCTATTTGCTTCCGCCAAATCCGGCTGCAGGCGCAAGGCGCGCTCGAGATACGGCACCGCCTTTTCATTCTCGTGTTTTCGCACGTATAACTTTCCCAAAAGGTAGAGCGCGTGAGTACGTGAGGGATCCAAGGCCAAAGCTCTCTCTAGCTCCGGCTGCGCATCATCATAGCTGTTATGGTCGAGGTAGAGTTCCCCGAGCCCCTCATAGAGTTCGGGCTCATTGGGACGCAGTTCGAGGGCGGCACGAAACTCTTTCGCCGCTTCATCAATATTCCCGCTAAGCGCGTAACCCTCGGCACGCAGTTGGTGAGCGCGCCAGGAGTTCGGGAACGACTCTTGCAATTTCGAGTACGCTTCAGCGCCCAGCGCTTGGTATGTTCGCGCCAACCAATAGCTGGCCTCTTCATTTTCACTGTCCACACCTTGCACTTGACCTAACGCATCGGCCGCAGGTTCGTATTGTTGCAATCTAAAGTACGCTTTTCCGAGTAGCAGCCGCTCCGAATTGCTCAGGTGTTTGCGAGATTTAAGCGACTCAATGCAGCGGGCGTCCTGATCGCGGTTGCAGGGGTCCCGATCCCCCTCTGGTTGTGACTCGAGCTGGCGCTCCAGGCGAAACTCTGCCTCGGCTTCCTGCGACTTATGGTCCTGCAAATACGCCTGGCCTAGGGATGCATGCAAGCCGGGTTGTTTCGGCGCAACGCTCAGCGCCTTCTGGTACTCGGTGATCGCTTCCGCCCAATGACCGCGCTGAGAAAAGAGATCGCCAAGAAAGCGATGTCCCCAGGCTGAGTCACGGTACAGATGCGCTCCGCGATAGGCCAAATGAGCAACTAAGTTCAGGTACTCGTGTCCGAGCTTGAACAACGCTTCGGGCTTATCGGGATTGAGGTCAGCGATACGGCGGAACTGCTCAGCCGAACTTCCGAAGTTATCCTGTGCCAGGTAGCTCGAAGCCAAAGCCTCCCGGGCATCACGATTGGAAGGATCGAGCTTCAGCGCTGTTTGCAGGAACGGAACACCCTTGTCCGGGGAACCCAGTTTAAGGTAGTCCATTCCGACAATCACATTGGGCCCAACCAGATTCGGCCGTTCACGGAGCGCCTTTACAAGGTAATGGGTAGCGTCGTCGTATTCTAAGAGGCCTTGATAGGCCAGCCCCAGGTTCACCTGGGCTTCAAGTAGCACCGGGTCGAGTTGAAGCACTTTCTGGAACTCTTTGGCAGCAGCGGCGAATTGCCCCTGTCGCAAGGCTATTTGACCGGCGTGAAATGACTGTTCAAGCTGTTCTTCGGTGGTCTGGCACTTCGCTGCGCCCCTAATTATAGACAAAACGATAACGAGCGCAGAAAATCCAATTGCGCGACGAGACATTCTGTAGACGTATTTAGCTACAGCCTATCTTAGACTCAAACAACCGCTCGGAGTTCGGAACCTCAGAAAGTAAATCTCAGAGCGAATTGGATAAGACGCGGAAGGTTATATTGCCCGGTCACCTGCCCGAAGCTGGCCCCGCCGCAACAACTCGTATTGGGCGGGTCGAATTGCACCCGGTTGAAGGCATTGAAGAACTCGGTCCGGAACTGGAGCACATATCGTTCGGTAAAGTTGAAATTCTTGAAGAGCCCGATGTCGAAGTTCTTCACTCCGTCGGTGCGGATATTCGGCTCCGTCCGTGAATCATTTCCATAGCCATAATAATCGGGAGCGTTGGGAGGGTTGGCCACGAACGTCGAGGTGTTAAACCAGTGAGCCAGCTTCTGATTCAGCGAGCCCGAGGTTAGACTCTCCGGCCCGATTCTAGTCGCAAGGGCACAGCCGACATTGGGGATGCCGGAATTGCTGAGCCGACCTGGGCACCCGCCAATGATGATGGGGAAGCCGCTCTGGAACGTGATAATGGTATCGAATCCCCAACCACCAATCAACGCGTTGGCAGCTTTGTTCATGTTAGATCCGTATTTGCGGCCCCTGCCGACCGGCAGATCGAGCGTGGAGGCGATCACCAGTCGCTGTGGAACATCGAATCCATCAAGGCTGCGCGCGCTGCGAATGTTATACGCATTCGAGTCGCCCCAACTCGGCGAGGCGGCCTCTAGCCAATTGATTTCGGAGTTGGTATTGTCGATGAGTTTAGAAACGGTGTAGGTCGCAAGCACCTGCGCTCCTGCAGCGAAGCGTTTCTGAACTTTCAACTGCATGGAGTTGTAACTCGAATCGCGATTATCGGGCTCGGCCATCGACACGTCGTCGTACTGTGGGTAAGGCAAGAGGAGCTGAGCTGCCTTGATCGTCCGATTCGCACTGACTCCGCCCGTTTGCACGACCCCGTAAAACGGGTTCGGAACCAGGGTTGTCAAGGCTGCCACCTGTGCCGCGTTGGTAGGCAGAAATGCCGGGGGCAATTGATCCAGGTCCTGACTATGCATCGGCAGATGCGTACCTTTTGAACCGGCGTATGCGATATCGACCAAGGTCGCTCCGGCGAACTGGTGCTGGATATCGAAATTCCATTGCTGAACATATGGAGCTTTGTAGTTACCGAGAGGAGCCGAAAGCCCGATTCCTTGCACATTGATAAAGGCCTGGCTACTCTGCGGCTGAGCGACTCCGCTCGGAAACGGATTGGATATAGGAGTCCTGGGGGTTACGCCGTCAGCCAGAGCGGTAACCCAGGTGGTGTTGATTGAGTTGATGAAAAGGTTATGAGGCGCGTCATCCCAGCGCACGTCGACCGGCAGATAAAAGATGCCATACCCAGTTCTGATGACGGTATTGGCATCCACCTGATACGAAACTCCGACACGCGGGCTGATGTGGTTCCAGGAAGGGAAAGCAGAGCGGCTCGGATGGTTTGCAGAATTCACCAGGTCGAATGCGCCCTTGAGATTGGGGAGGCCCGCCTGGCCGGCGATAGGACTCGCTTGGTTCGTATT
>JAFATG010000240.1 GCA_019244055.1 Acidobacteriaceae bacterium
TTGCTGAGTCCCTCACGGCAGCCGAGGACGATGCGGGCGCGCATGGCGATGGCTGGTGCCGACTTCGGCCGGCGTGCCAGCATGGACAGCTTCTCTTTCTCCTCAGCGGTAACGTTGAGCGGTTTGGGGGCCTCCGATGGACATAACCAAGTTATGCATCGGACTCGTCTACTTATCCAATGCTTTTCTGACTCAGCACTCTAGGAGCCGCATCGCGTTGTAAGTGTGCGTGGCGGAGATAGCACCGGCTTTCAAGGCGTCCAAGGCTTCAGCCGTATCTGCATTCGAATGTCCGATCGAGCAACGAATGCCGAGTTCGTTCGCACGGGCAATGGTCTCTAACGCGCCTGGGTTTTCAGGAGCAATGGTCATCATCATGATGTGACCCCGTGCCGCTTGCCAGAGTCTATTCAAGACCTCGACGCTTGGAGGCAAGATGAACTGCGGTGGATGCATCCCGCGTTTTACATGCGAGAGGAACGGTCCTTCTAGATGAACGCCGCGCAGTGTTGCTTCATCGCCTGCCGGCTTCCGTTCGATGTGGCGAGCTATGCCGTCCAGTGCATGAAGCCTGAAATCCATAGAGGCCGTAACAGTCGTCGCCAGGTATTCGGTAGTACCGTGCTGCGCAAGAAACTTAGAAATCCTACTCAGGGCATCAGTCGTACCTTCCATGACATCGTGGCCGATCGCGCCATGCATGTGGATATCAAGGAGACCAGCCGTCAGCGTTGCATCTTTGAAGTCATGAGTCGGCCGTGTCCCCTCAGCTGTTTTCCGGGAAGAAATATCTTAGGATGGTTTCGTCGTCCAGCGTGATTAATGGCTGATCGATGATGGCGTTTGCGGTAATGAGGTATTTTGCACTCAGAATAGTCGCCATGAACCCAGTGTGCATGAATCGAGTTTTCGCGTTCTGGCGCGTTGGAACGCTACATCGAGCATGCAGCCAAATGCAGACGGTTATTGCTGCTGATCCGAAAACCCAGACGTGACGCCGAGTTATACGGATTTAAGCGACAGTTACGGACGATATTAATTCATCGTGGCGGCCAAGAAAGAAAAAGACGCGCAGTTACAACGCCGGTGACAGGGCGAGATAGGCGGCAGCGCATCTTTGAAGGCTTTGTTCATCGCAAGCTTCCCATCTGAGGCGCCGAAGGCATTTGCTCATAAGATCGGAGAAAAGAGTAGGGCTATTCACCTCTGAGAGCCAGCGGGTCAATGCTATCAATCCCTTGCTGAGAGGTAAAGGCTTGTTCGACTTGAATGGCTCAAACAGGCCTTGTTCTTTTAAGCTATTGATGTTAAATGGTGGCCATGACGTGACCCCAATTTGCGTCCACTAAGTTATACGAAATTCCGCAGCATAGTTACCCGCATCGCCTTCTTGATGGAAGGTTTGACCACGCAGCCGTGGCGGTGTCAAGGCCGCCTGAGGCGCCCGAAGGGCTTGGCCTTGGCTCGCTTCCGGCGGAGTGGTATCGGGAAATGCTGAAGGCGATGCGGCGTGCGCGCCCACTGTTGTGCGAACTCCTCTGGTGTTCGATACCCCAGCGCGGAATACGGGCGTTGCCCGTTGTATTCATTTTGCCAGCCGGCGATCTTGCGTCGCGCATCCCAGAGATTCCAGAACCAACTCGCATTGAGACATTCGTCCCGAAAGCGCCCATGAAAGCTCTCGACATGCCCGTTTTGTGTGGGCTTGCCGGGTTGAATGTGAATCGTGCCGATGCTGCGCTCAACGCACCACGCCAGGTAATGCCGGCTGCTTACCTCCGGCCCGTTATCGGTACGAATGAATTCCGGTGCGCCGCGCTGGCGGATGGTGCTCTGCAACACCCTCGTCAGGCGCTGGCTCGGCATGCTTGTATCCGTCTCCAATGCCAGACATTCGCGCGTAAAGGCATCCACCCCGCCGAACACGCGTAGTCGCCGACCGTTGGCCGTCACATCGCTGGCAAACTCGATCGCCCATTCCTGGTTTGGCGCCGAGAGCGCCGGCCGTTGCGTGTAACTGCGCGTCAGCCGCTTGCGCCGGATCCCCCGCACCGACAATCCGGCCGCACGGTATACCCTTTGCACGCGTTTGTGATTAATGCGTTCTCCAGCGCGTCGCAACAGGACGTGAAGCCGACGGTACCCAAAGCGCGGCTTCTCGTGCGCCAGCGCGACCAGTCGGACGGATCGCGGGGCTCACGTCATGGGGACCGCTATAACTCCGTGCCCAGGCAATTATCGGGGGTATGCAGCAAAGGGTCGCTCTCGCTCGCACCCTCGCTGTCCGGCGTCCGATCATCCTTATAGACGAGCGCTTCGGGGCTCTGGACGCACAGACACGTGAGGAGATGCAGCAGATGCTGCTCAGCTTTGGGCAGAAGAGAAAAATACCATCCTCTTCGTAACTCACGATATCCCTGAGGCTGTTATGCTCGCCGATCAGATTCTGGTCTTTGAAGGCCATCCTGTGCAGAACCTGGATAAGGTCGACGTAGATTTGCCGCGACCTCGTTTCCCTGATTTACTGCGGAATGGAGAATTCATCATGCTTTGCGACCAACTGCGTCTCAAGCTGAAGAAAGAGCACGCAATCCGATCGCTCGCAGTTGAGACGGTAGTCAATCCTGCCCAGCCGACCAGCGTTTAAGCGTTAAGAGTGGAATGAATCTGACAACCGTGAATGGATGCAGAATCGATTCTGAGCGATCATGCCGGTACGCTCCTATTCGTCAACGCGCTACATGGCACGAAAACGGGCGAGCAGCTATTGCGAGTTCTCGGCGGTTACGTCCAATTCAACGCGACATTCGGAAGCGGCGTAGCTCACTTGGCGGGTGAGATCGGTGTTCGTACTGACCTCTTCCGTGATTCCGATGATCCCGTTGCGGTCCTTGCGGACCGTAGCGTTGAAGTCGCCGCCGTTTTCTTTACTGCGATTGACGAATTTGGCGATCGCATCTCTCTGGCGCGATGCACCCACTGTTCCTTAGTCCAAGCTACGATCAAGGGAGTCGCAGAGTATTTGGCATTGGCATGCAGCGAGGGTGGACGAGGTCCTGCGCTCCGACGCTGCCACTATAAGGGCTATTAGCGAAGCTCAGGCTGGTTATGGTTTCAACCGAAGTCTTGCCGAACGTGATCTGTTCCGGGGACTCGGTTTCCACCTCGGATCAGAGATGCTTGCGGACCGGGAATTCAGCGCTCTGGACGCTCATTTGCGCTCCCATCCTCCCGAACTGGTCCACTTTCTTAGCAGCAAAGAGATATCCATCAGCGGCCGCCGTTGCCGTGCGTATCATTGGATTAAAACGAACACGACGGCTGAGGCCGAACACTCCGATGCCGGCGCCAACGCGGTTGCGCTGGCTTTGCTTTGCGGTATTACGTTGGGCTGCACAACAAGTCAGAAATCGAGCAATTTATCTTCAATGGCTTCGCCGAGTTTGCCGCCGTCCAGACCAGATTTACGGACAGCCTTACCGGCTAGTTCCCTGCTTTAGGGCAACTTACTACATTCAGACCCCGAACCGAGAACGTGATGAACTCGACCTTGGCAGCATGTCTTCTGTCATGTCTGATTGCCAGCTTTCGCGCGCCCGTCAGGCGATGGGGATGGATGGTGATCCAGCATGCCCGATCAAGGACTGACCGACTGGTCAACGAAGAAATTCAAAGTGGGCGCTTCCAGTGGGGTTGCGCCGACGCAAAGCCGAAAAGCTCTAAACTTATACTGAAGCAGTATGCCGTGCCGGTTTTTCGAGCCGCGGCGCCCCGCCGTTCGTCCCCATCATGCGGCTGCGCGAATGCCGCTCATCGAAGAACATGAAGGCTTCTGCCGGGCCGGTGCCACGCCGATAAATGCCCCGGCAGAGCTTCAATTCCAGTGCTGCAATCAGGGAAATTCGCGTGGCATTTGTCCGCACTTCCCCGCCACAGACGCGCGCGGATCTCTGCGCTATACGGTGACCGCGAGGTCCTCAACCGACATCACGCTGGTGATTATAGAAGAGAGTGAATACGCGCCGCTGCGATGGCGCGAAGCGCGTTACTCGATCCCGCAAGAGCGCCTGGAAACGGAAACGGGCGATTTGTGCACGCATGCTCAGGCTATGGCCTTTTGCGGTAGCTTTCTGAGGCGTTTTTCCAGCTAAGATTCATGCCGAACAAAGAATCTGGTTCGCTCCTTGTGGAGGGACAGAATCGCGAACGAGTGTGGACGGTGCGAGACTCGCAGTCCGACTACTCGGAAGTGTGTCTGCCGAACGATGCCAATCTGCTAGGCAACATGCTGGGCGGCCATGTAATGCATCTGGTGGATTTGTGCGGAGCGATCGCGGCCATGCGTCATGCGCGCTGCACGGTAGTAACCGCCTCAGTCGATCAGATGAGCTTTCTGCACCCTGTCCGCGTAGGGGAGCTTGTGCGCCTCAGGTCTCAGGTGAACCGCGTGTTTCGCACTTCGATGGAAGTAGGGGTCAAAGTTTGGGTAGAAAACCTTCAGACCGGCGAAGTTCGGCACACCTCATCCGCTTACCTGACGTTCGTTGCCTTGGATCGGGCAGGAAACCGGGTCGTGCTTGCGCCCATTGTTCCCGAAACCGAGGAGGAGATCCGGCGGTACACCGAAGCCGCGGAACGGCGTGCATACCGGCTGGCGTCCAAGAACAAAACGAAAAGCGATCCTCAGCTATAGGGCCAAGGAGAGATTGTGGCGCAATTCATGTTTGCGACCGGAATCGAGAACAGTTATCCAACAATCACCGGGGGCGATGGATTGACGAAGCGAGTGGACGAAATGGAAAAGTGCGACCACTATCGCCGCTGGCGGGAAGACTTCGATTTGGTTCGAGAACTGGGAATCGAGTACCTGCGCTATGGCCCGCCGTACTATACAACTCACACAGGCCCAGGCCGGTATGACTGGGAGTTCAGCGATCAAGCATTCAGCCGGTTGAAGGAACTCAGAATCACGCCCATCGCCGATCTTTGCCACTTCGGCATACCCGATTGGATCGGCGATTTTCAGAATCCCGATTTGCCGGCGCTGTTTGCCGAATATGCGAGTGCGTTTGCGGCGCGTTATCCCTGGATCAAGTTTTTTACTCCGGTGAACGAGATTTATGTAGCTGCGACATTCTCGGCCCAGTTCGGCTGGTGGAATGAACGGCTCACCGGCGACAAACATTTTGTAAACGCATTACGGAACTTGTGCAAGGCGAATGTGCTGGCAATGCACTGGATTCTGGACGTCAATCCGAAAGCGATTTTCATCCTGAGCGAGACTTCTGAGTTCCATCATCCGCGGAACCCCGGTTGCGCCGCGATCGCGCACATCAATAATCAGCGCCGGTTCCTCTCGCTGGATCTCACCTACGGCCACCCTGTGACGTTTGAGATGTACGAATACCTGATGGATAACGGAATGACCCGCGAGGAGTACCACTGGTTTTGCAACAACCATCGCAAGGAACACTGCGTCATGGGCACGGATTACTACGACACGAACGAGCATCTTGTAAACAACGATGGGTCGCTGATGCCCTCCGGCGAGATCTTCGGATATTACGTCATCACGCATCAATACTTCGATCGGTACCGCCTGCCGGTTATGCATACCGAAACAAATCTGCCGGATGCCGAACGGGCACCGGGTTGGATACGTAAGGAGTGGGCAAACGTGCACCGGTTGCGCGAGGACGGTGTCCCGATGCTCGGGTTTACCTACTACAGTTTGACCGACCAAGTGGACTGGGACACCGCGTTGCGTGAGGATAACGGGCACGTGAATCCGCTCGGCTTATATGATCTGGATAGAAACATTCGCCCGGCGGGAGAAACCTATCGCGAAATCATCCGGGAGTGGCGCCACATTCTGCCCACCCAGAGCCACAGCCTGTATCTGAATTGCTGAGTGGGCGGCGAGCTGCTATTCCGGCTCGGCTTTATACATGTATTTGATGCAGCGTTTGAAGAGCAGAAGGTTGGGCGCGCCCGTCCGGTTCAGTTTCAGGCAATCGCGGTCATACCATTCGATTACGCCTTCGAGATGTTCGCCGTCTTCGAGCACAACCACCATGTGGGTCTTGCCCTGCATCTGCTTCGAATAGTAGAATTGCTCCGCGTTCGTTTGATCCGGCGGAGTGCTCTTTTTCCCGGAAGGGGGGCGCCGGTTTGGATCCTTTGTGTCAGTTACCGTGCGAGCCGGCTTTCTAATAAGCGATTCCAAACGACTGTCCTCCATGTTTTGGCCTGCGTGGATCGTTAGTGCGAGTGGTACTAAATCCCGCCCAGACCTAATTGTTAGTTTAGGTGCTTGCATACTGCAAGCGGTTACGCAAAATAATAATCATAGCGTCCAGTGCTGATAATTTCTGTATATTTCGGCGAACCATGAGCACCAGCTCGTCTAGGGCGCGTATCGCTGCTTCGATCCAATCGAACGATACGCGTTGAGCTATTGCTTCTATCCTTCCGTGAACGTCGCGATTGCGTACGATGCCGCAGCTTTGGGCCGTCGATAGAATATCTTCCAGCATGCTATAGGCCGGCTTTAGGTAGAGTTCCAGCTTTTCCGATTTGCGCATACCGAAGGATTCCGATCGCTGGACCCAGGAAGCCCAAGAACTGACCCCAGCTCCGCATTCGAAAGCGCAGAGCAGGAAATCGCGCCGTTCACGAAACTCCTCTAGATCAATGCCTGCAGCCAGTCCTGGACTGCCCTCAGCGACGGCAATGCGCGTCTCTGCCTCGGGTAACCGGCGCGCCGCCGCGAACGCACGCATGTCGTCATCTGAAAGCCGCGCCATCTGCAGCAGGATGGAACGAGAACGAATTGTGGGGAGCAGATCGTACGAATTCTCCGCGGTGGCGATGATGATCAGGTGATCGGGCGGCTCCTCGAGAACCTTCAGAAGAGAGTTCGCCGCCTGCTCGTTAGCCCGATTCAGGTGATCAATCAAGAATACGCGGCGGCTGCCTTGAAGCGGCTTGAATGGAGCTCGCTCGCGCAGGAGGCGCATCTGCTGAATTGAGAGTTGACGCAGGGGCCCATCAGGAGGGAATGTAAGGAAATCGGGGTGGCTGCCAAACAGCAAAGGATCCTCGGCACGCTTGTCTGCCGGCCACTTTTCGCGGTCCGAGAGGGTTTCGAGATTGTGGGGTAGGCTCAGATCGTCGCGCTCAATTTTCCGAGCGTCGCCGAGCAGGGCGGCAGCGAAGCGGCGTGCCAGCGTAGCCTTTCCGATGCCCTCTGGGCCGCTCAGCAGAATCGTCTGCGGGATCCGGCCAGCAGAGATCATTTCCGACAAGGTCTCCGCCACGGCTTGGTTGCCGAAGAATTCCGGAAATCTCATTCTTTATTTCTATTGTCGCAGCGGCACAGGCGGGAGAAGAGGGCATATCTGCTCCCAGATCCGCTTGGAAACATCGCCCGGCTGCCCATGACCATCAATCAATCGAACGCGTTCGGGCTCCAGAGTGGAGATCCGGCGGTAGCCTTCCTCCACGCGCCGGTGAAATTCAAGGGATTGCCGGTCGAGACGCGTCTCACTAATGTCGGAACAGGCTCGCTGGTTACGGCGATGAGCGCGAGCCAAGGCAAATTCGATGTCGAGAGTCAGGCAGATCGTCAGATCCGGGAAGAGCGAGTCGAGGGCAAGGCGGTGAGCCTCAAGTACAGTTTCGAATCCTAGATGCCGGGCTGCGCCTTGGTAGGCGAGGCTGGAATCAGTGAAGCGGTCGCTGACCACGATCGCGCCGCGTCGGAGAGCGGGTTGAATGATCTCGGCCGCCGCTTGCGCCCGTGAGGCGAACATGAGCAGCAGCTCGGTCATGGGAGCCATCTCCTCGTGTGCAGGGTCCAACAAAATGCGCCGAATCTGGTTGCCGATACGGGTTGCGCCCGGCTCCTGGTTTTCGACCACAGTGTAGCCGAGGCCGCGTAGACGGTCGACCAGCAGCAACATTTGCGTAGTCTTACCGCTGCCTTCCGTCCCCTCGAAACTGATGAATAAACCCCGGCGCTCCGTCATGCCGCGCCGGTGCTAGTCATATACGAAGTGGAGAAGCGTCTTAAGGTCCTCCCAAGCTTCCCGCTTCGCCTGCTGATTGTATTGCCGCAGCAGGTACGAAGGATGGTAGGTGACCATAACCGGGATGCCATGCCACTTATGCCATTTGCCCCGCGATCTGGTAATGCCCTCCTTGGTGTTCAGGAGCGCTTTCATCGCTGTGGAACCAAGCGCGCAAACGGCTTTCGGCTTGATCGCCATAAGCTGGCGGAAAAGAAATTGACCGCAGACCTCCATCTCATCGGGCAGAGGAGTGCGGTTCTCGGGCGGCCTGCATTTCACCACGTTGCAGATATAAACATCGCCTCTGCGGACCGGAATACCTTCCTTCTGAGCGGTGTTATCGATCATCTGCGTGAGCAATTGGCCGGCGCGGCCCACGAACGGAAGGCCTTGTTCGTCTTCATCTGCTCCCGGTCCCTCGCCTACAAACACTAGAGGCGAGCGTTGATTGCCGGAGCCGAAGACGATGGACTTTCGGCCTTCGCACAAACGGCACAGGCGGCAATCTCCCATATCGAGACGAATTTGATCGAGCGTGTCGCCTTCGGGCGCCAGCCCGGGGATAACGACATCCGGGATGGCCACGGGTTCCGCAGGTGCAGGTGTCGACCGCGACTTCGCAGCGCTCGAACGGATATAAATCATGTCGATGCCGAGGTCCCGATAAAGCTCGAGGTAATCGCAAAGCTGCTCTTGCGTCATGTTCGTTGGGTTAGGCGGGTAGTGTCCACCGCGCGCAGGACGAGCCGCAAGACAGCCACCTGGTCGAGTATGCGCTCCGCTATCTCCTTCTTATCCGCTGGACCCGCGTGGACGGTCTGTCCGGAACGCGTGATAATTTCGACCTCGTTCTGGTCGGATTCAAACCCGAGGCCGTCACGGTTGACAAGATTGGCGACCAGCATGTCGCATTTCTTAGCTGTCATTTTTCGGCGCGCTTCTTCGATGAGGTTGTCCGTTTCGGCGGCAAATCCAACTAGCAGACGATCTCCTTTGCGTTCGCCGAGCTCCGCGAGAATGTCCGGAGTAGGGTCTAATTCCAGTGAAAGCCGGGTCGCGGTCTTCTTCAGCTTGTGCTGCGGGACTTCTGCCAAGTAGTAATCGGCGACTGCCGCGCTCTTGATGATGATCGAGGCCTCCGCCAGGTGATTGAGAACAGCCTCGCGCATTTCCTGCGCCGTGCGAACCGAAATGCGTTCCACGTTGTGCGGAACAGGAAGGTTCACCGGACCAGAGACGAGGAGCACATCAGCGCCGCGTTTCGCCGCAACCTCGGCAATCGCGTAGCCCATCTTCCCGCTGGACCGGTTGCTGATGTAGCGAACCGGATCGAGAGCCTCCTGCGTAGGGCCGGCTGTTACAAGAATAAACTCTCCGGCGAGATCTTTCTTCCTGTGCGAGTGGGAGTCGATGTGATCCGCGATGCGCAAGGGATCGGCGAGGCGGCCCGCGCCTACAGTACCGCACGCCAGCCAGCCTTCATCCGGATCGACAAAGGAGCACCCGCGCGCGCGTAAGGCATTCAAGTTGTCCTGGGTAGCGGGATGCTCCCACATGGCCGTGTTCATGGCGGGCGCGAACACTACCGGCCCCGTAAAGGCTAGATACAGCGTGCTCAGGAAATCATCCGCTAGGCCATGCGCGAATTTCGCCAGCAGATCAGCCGTCGCCGGTGCAACCACTAGCAAATCGTTCTCCTGGGCTACGCCGATGTGTTCCACGGCGCTCGACAGTGTGTCCTGAGAACCATCACCGGCCCACAAGCCAGTGATGACTTTGCGGCCGGTCAAAGCAGCGAATGTCAAGGGACGGATGAACTCCTCGGCCGCGCGCGTCATAAGGACCTGAACTTCATGGCCGCGCTGCTGGAGCGCGCGCACGAGCTCAGCCGATTTGTATGCGGCAATTCCGCCGCCGACTCCGAGTACGACGCGCATATCCGCGCTCTATTCGGTTAATGGAAGCTCTTCTTCGCGGGCAGGATCATCATACGGAACCAAGCCGCGGCGAACCTCTTCCATGGCGAGGACAGTCGGTTTCTTGTTGCTTGCCGGCAGCACGCTGCGCTGTCCGGTTTGCAATTGCCGCGCGCGCTTCGCCGAGACAATGATGAATCGATAGGTGCTGGCATCACCGTCATCGGGGATGCTATACATCGCGTTTGTTCTTGGTTTATCTGACATATTTAACTCCAGAGCTGTGTGCCCCAGGTGAGCTTAACGGAGGACGGTCGGCCGGACCTCGAAGCTCTTCAGAATAGGCCCAATCTGCCGCTCCATGCGAATCCTCCGCACGCGCTCCGCTTTAATAATTGCCGCGAGCGTTACGGTAGATTCCTCTACCTGGTGGTTCACCAGCACGTAATCGTACTGCTCGTAATTTCGGATCTCCTCGGCGGCCTCGCGCAAACGGCGCTGGATCACGTCTTCCGAATCTTCCGACCGCGCCCGGAGTCGTTGCTCCAGAATATCGCGGGATGGAGGCAAGATGAAGATGGATACCGCTTCGGGAATTGTCTTCTTTAATTGTCTCGCACCCTGGACATCAATGTCGAGCATCAGGTCTTTCCCTTCCTGTTGGGCCTGGTCGAGCACTTCCCTGCTGGTGCCGTAGAAATTCCCAAATACTTCAGCATGCTCGAGGAATTCATCCTGCGCGATGCGCGCGAGAAAATCCTGCCGAGAGATATAGACGTAGTTCTCACCGGGTTTTTCATTGCCGCGCGGCTTCCGGGTTGTGTAAGAGACCGAGAAGCGCAGCCCGGGATCGGCCCCCAGCAGTCGCGTCACGAGAGTCGATTTACCGGAGCCGGATGGCGCGGAGATGATGAAGACCGTGGTCATAGGTGCGATTGGAGCGCCAACTCCGGCGAGAGCGCCCGTTCCCGGGTTATGTTATTCAAGATTCAGCGCTTGTTCGCGTATTCTTTCGATATTAACTTTGACCTCGAGGGCCAAGCCGGTTATTCGCAAACCTGCGTCGCCGATTCCCGAGCTCTTTGAAAGGATAGTGTTGGTTTCGCGATTCATCTCTTGAAGGAGAAAGTCAAGCCGCTTTCCGACCTCGCCGCCTTGCGAAAAGATTTGCCTGAGCTCGACTGTGTGAACGGAAAGACGGGTCAGCTCTTCCGCGATGTCCGAGCGATCGGCCAATAGAGCGGCTTCTTCCACCAGGCGGCTTTCCGTTAACGAAGACGAGCCAAGAAGCTCTGTGAGCTTCTCGTGTAAGCGAGCTCGGAATAGAGGCAGCACTTTTGAGCGGATCGATTGAATCTGGCGCGCAGCATCCCCGATACCCTCTATTTGGCTAGACAACTCGGAGCGCAGCGCGTCGCCCTCCCGTTCGCGGTGAACATTCAATTCGGCGATGCAAGCGGAGAGCGCATCGAGGAGTTCGGACCCGAGTTGGCCGGCGGCAATCGAGGGCTCGCTTGGCGGCTTAAGAACACCTGGAAGGCTGAGAAGCGTATTTAGATCGGGTCTGCTCTCTAAATCGAACTCTTCAGCCGCCTGACGATAAGCGGCGACGTATCTTGCCAATGAAGCCCGGTTGTAGGAGGGTGTGCCATCCTCTTCGGAGTGCGAGACGGAGATGCGGACCTCTACGTGACCGCGGCGGATGTGCTGTTTCAGGCGAGCACGCATCTCGTTTTCAAATGCGGCAAATTCACTGGATTGATAGAAGTGGAGGTCTAATCCGCGATGATTCACCGTACGCAGACTGACGGTGAGCTCGCCAGAATCAGTTTGCTTGCGCACCTGAGCGAATCCGGTCATGCTGCGGATCGGCGCCGGCCCAGCCTCCGCCTGCGCGCTCATCTCTGCGCTTCCAAGGTTAGCGGAGCTGTAGAGTTCGCGTGTTGCAGCTCGTGCAACCGGTAGTAAAGATTTCTGCGGGCCAGTAACTGCTCATGCGTGCCGAGTTCGGCGATCCTGCCCTCCTCGAGCACCACGATCTTATTGGCCTGGCGAACGGTGGAAAGGCGGTGAGCGATCACAATCACCGTCCGGTTCTGCATCAAGGCAGTCAGCGCCTGTTGAACGAGCCGTTCCGATTCAGTATCGAGATGAGAAGTCGCCTCATCCAGGATGAGAATCGGCGCGTTCTTCAGCAGAGCGCGGGCAATGGCTACGCGCTGACGCTGGCCACCGCTGAGCTTGATACCGCGTTCACCAATAATCGTCTTATAACCATCTTTCAGTTCACGTATGAACTCGTCGGCAAAAGCCGTTCGGGCCGCTTCGAACACTTCTTCCTCACGAGCGTTGGGCCGACCATAGGCAATGTTGTCGAATATCGTGTCGTTAAACAAGAAGGTGTCCTGCGCAACGATGCTAATGTTCTCGCGCAGACTGCTGAGGCGGATCTCGCGGATATCTCTCGCATCTATCTGAATCGCTCCTCCTGTAACGTCATAAAAACGCGGGACCAAATTGGCGAGAGTAGTCTTGCCGGCACCGCTGGGCCCAACCAGAGCTATTACTTCACCGGCATCAACCTGGAGATCGATAGAGTCGAGCACCACACGATCCGGGGCAGTGGGATAGCTGAATCGCACCGCTTCGAAACGAATGTTGCGTGAAAAACGGGCGAGGCGTACGGCGGTTGGGCGATCGATCACGTCTGGGCGCGAATCCATATATTCGAAGACCTTCATGGCGGCGCCCGCGCCCTGTTGAAAAATGTTGTGAATGTTGGTCAGCCGCTTGATTGGTTCGTATAAAAGCACCAGTGCCAGTACGAATTCCGTAAATGTGCCGGCCGTCATTCTCGCGCCCTTAACCTGCTCTCGGGCTAAATACAGCAGGAAAATGATGGAGAGCGCGCCGAGGGTTTCAATGATGGGCGAAGCTACGGCTTGCTGAGCCACATAGCGAAGCGTGCCGGATTTCAATCGTTGCGCTGCTAGGCGGAAGCGCTTGGATTCGTAGTCTTCCGCGCCGAAGCTTTTCACGACCTCATGGCCGGTGATGGTTTCCTGAAGGATATGATTCAGCCCGGCTGCCATATCCTGAGCGTGCCGCGTAGTACGGCGGATTCTGCGCCCGAGCCGCACGGTAAGGAGCGCGACCATCGGAAACACCAGAAGGCTGATCAAGGACAGACGCCAGTCGACGGAAACGAGGACTAATAGAAGGACGAAAGCGGTAAAAACCTGCCGCAGCCAATCTGCCAGCATGCTGGAAACGGAGACCTGCAAACGGTCGATGTCGTTCATGATCGACGACATAATGCGGCCGGTGCTTTGATCCCCGAAAAAGCGGGAATCCTGATGCAGAACGCGATCGAACACTTCCTGCCGAAGATCGATGACGGCGCTAATGCCTACCCAGTTCACGAGGTAATTGCCAAGGTAATCGCAGACTCCTTTGGCAAGAAAGCAGACAAAAATGCCTACGGCGACCATCGTCCAGATGTTGTGCACCGACGGTGGAAAGACGTCGTTCAGGTAGAGCCGGAAATGAGTGTGCGGGATGCTGACGAGGAGCGCGGGGGTGTCGGGTGCCTTGGTATCGAGGACGCGCTCAAAGACAAGCGGAATGAGCTTGACGACGAACCCCTGCGACAGGCCTACTATCGCCATGAAGATCACGGATGCAAGGAGCGCCGGCGTGTAGGGTCGCGCGTAACGAAAGAGCCGGTAAAACTCTTTCAAGCGTGCGCCTCTTCCAGCGCACGAAGGCGCGCGATCGCGGCGATGACGCGAGAAACCGGTATCTTCAGCATTCCTTCGGGCGCGAGTACGATTTCTGATTCCGTGCGCCACGGACCCCAAATGGCCGGATTCGACGTGGAAAAGAAGACCACGGCGGGAACCCCGAAAGCGGCCGCGATGTGTGCTGGGCCGCTGTCGTTTCCGATAAATACCGCCGCACCTGAGATGACCGATTTCGCTGTGTGAAGGCTTTCCCGGATTACTTGGTAAGAACGGAACGGAGTGGCGTCATCACCTGGGCCTGCAAGAAACACTGGTTTCACCTTCGAGAGCGCGAGATACCGGGCCACTTCGAAAAACCGCTCAGCCGGCCATTGCTTTTCGGGAGCAGAGGCAAACGGGTGCAGGACTGCATAACGGCCCTGCACTGGCGGTTCGGCGGCGAACAACTGAGCACGCGGAATGTCCTGGATCGGGACACCGAGCGCGAAGACGGCCGAAGCTAGGTGCTCGGCGGTATGTACCGTTCGATTCACGCCGAGGATACTCTGTGCCCGAGGAATCTTGACGTTATATGGGAGGGTGGTGCTGTGGTGAGTAAAACCCGTGCGAAATTGCGCGCCGGAGAGAGCGGTCATCCACAAGCTCCGCGTGCCCCCATGCAAATTGACACAGAGCCGCGCCTTCCAGTTCCGGGTTGCGCGCCAACCGGGAGGTAAAACAGAGCTTACGGCGGGGTTACCTTCAAAAACGGGCGCAAAACGATCCTCGACCGAAATGGCGATCGCTAAATCCGGGCGGGCCTTGTTCAGAAGCGCCAGCGCGGGCGTTGTCAGGACACAATCGCCCAGCGAACGAAGGCGAATTACGACGACGCGAGAGCCTTCCGGAAGCTGCTCCAAAACGGTCATCTATGAGGGATCACTCAGGCCTCAATGGAGGCTTCATCTTTGAGCATGATCGGAATGTCGTCGCGGATGGGATAGACGCGCTTGCATTCCACGCATTTCAGGCCGCTCCCATCTTCCTTCAATACGACTTTGGCCTTACAGACAGGGCAAACGAGCACTTCCAGAAGGTCTTCTCTGATCGCCATGGAAATCTCCAGTTTATCAGCCGGATGAATGATCCTATGAGAGCGTTGACAGGGTTGGACTGATTCGTAGTGGGAAGCCCGTCGCGTAGGGCTTAAGTTCGCAAGACCCAGTTGTCTCCTGCTGCGGGTTTCTACCGTGTTTCTGTATACTCGAATACCACTGGCTAAGTCCTTCCTCGGTAAAGCTCCCGAAAAGCGCTCCTTGTTGGGACGAATTCAGATTAACGTTGTTTCGGGGAAAGTGGTCTTGCGTGCGCGGCGAAACGAAGCGGGCTTACACTACTACTCCATAGGATCGATTCGGTAGACCCATTGAGAGTTGCTGCTACCGCGCAGGCTAGCCTGTTGAATTAAGTCATCGACGAGGGGGCGTCGAAGCGATAGGGAACAAACCGGGTCCGTCGCAGCGGCATCGCCGGCCAGCAGCATAGCCTGGCAGCGGCACCCGCCAAAGTCGATCGCTTTTCGTTCGCAGGAGCGACACGGCTCCTGCATCCACTCTTCGCCGCGAAAGCGCTGGAATGCGGCGGAGTCTTCCCAGATGGCGCGGAGTGACTCTGTGGCTGCATTGGGAAACTCGAGGCCGGGAACCACGCCGGCAGAGTGACATGGCATCGCGCGGCCCGCAGGGTCAATCAACATGAGGCTGCGCCCCCACCCTCCCATGCAAGGTTTCGGATACTTTGCGTAATAGTCCGGCAAAACGTAATCGATCCGCATGGCACCGGACAGACGCGCACGCGCCGCTTCCACCACAGGCAGCGACGAGCGGAGCTGCTCGCGTGAGGGTAGAAGAGCAAGTTGATTCCGGAGAGCCCAGCCGTAGTATTGGACGTTGGCGATCTCCAGCTTATCGGGCTGTAACTGCTCGGCGAAACGGATCAGTTCTTCCAGGCGGTCGATGTTTTGCCTGTGAACAACCAGGTTGACGGTGAATGCAATCCGATGTTCGTGGATCCATCCCGCGACACGTAGTTTTTGCGCGTGCGCTTTGGTTCCTGCGAAGGTGTTGGCGTGCGCCTCCTCGCTGTCTTGAAAGCTGAGCTGAACGTGATCGAGCCCCGCTCCGACCAGCGCGCGTAACCGTTCACGTGAAAGCCCGAATCCCGACGTGATCAGGTTGATGTACAGACCCCACTGACGTCCGATGCGAACGAATTCTTCAATATCCCGGCGCATCAGAGGTTCTCCGCCGGTCAGGTGCAGATGCAAGCAGCCGAGCTCCGCGGCTTGCCGAATAATGCCGATCCAATCAGCGGTTGAGAGCTCGCGGGCAGAGCCCTGCATCTGGAGCGGATTGGAGCAATACACGCAGTGCAGAGGACAGCGATGGGTGATTTCCGCGATCAATGCTTGCGGTGCGGTCCTCATACAAATTCAACGACAGCGCGTTCAACAAGCTTCACGAGAAAGGCCGAGGTCTCCTCAGACACCTTTGCTTGGTCGGCACTCGGGAATTCTTCTAAAAGCGCGGCGACGATCTCCGGAACGGTCTTGGTGCCATCACAGAACCGCAGAATGCGGCAAGCCGGCCCTTCCAGCCGGAGCGCTCCTTCCGGGATCAGAAGGAGATCGCCAGCGGGCGATAACCGACAACCTGGCTTCAATTGCGGCCGTCCTGTGGAGGCCGTCATACCTGATCCGTAAGCACAGACGGCGGCGGCCATCCAGGCGTCACGTAAGCGAAATAGATGGCATCGAGCTGCGCCCAAAGAATGTCGCATTTGGAACGTAAGGCGGCGATGGCCAGTTTCTGTTGCTGGGGCGTGGATGCGTTCTGCGTCACGTAGTCCAGAGCGAATGCGGCGTCTTCAGGAGCCTGAGTGAGACGGGCGGTGAAGTACGTTAATCCTGATTCCAGCCACGGATAGTGCTGGCGGAGAGCGTCGATTCGCAGAGAGATGAGGTCTCGCGAGAATAGTTCGGTCAGGGAGGAGGCGACAGCTTCCAGAAAAGTTCGACGTGAAACGAGCTCCAGATAGGCATCCACAGCGTAACGCACTCCCGGCAGGATTTTGCATTCAGAGATGACATCTTTTCGATCGAGCCCGGTCGCTTCGGCCAGGCGGATCCATTTCTCGATACCGCCGGTGCGGTCGCCTGCTCCGTCGTGGTCCACGATCCGCTTCAGCCACGCGCGCCGAAAGCTCACATCGGTGCAGCGAGACAGGATGATGGCGTCTTTGATCGGGATCCGGCTCTGGTAGTAGTAGCGATTCAAGGCCCAGGCCTGCAGTTGCTCTCGGGTCAGTTTCCCCTCATGCATGAGCAAGTGAAACGGGTGCTTGTGGTGATAATGTTCCGGTCCGATATCGAGCAACTTCTTCTTCAATTCGTCGGGGCGTAACAAGGTGTTGTCGCTCATACGATCAAGTCCATGCCATCGCAAGCGATCTCCCATCCGGCATCACGAACCCGTCGAAACTCCTCGCTGTCCTCGTCAAGCATGGGATTCGTATTGTTGATGTGAATGAAAATTTTTCGAGCCTCGATGTCCGCGAGCGCGCACAAAGTATCCTCCACGGGCTGGTGTCCCATCTGCCGCGCACTCTTTCCGTTTCCTTGCAAACGGATCAGTTCATCGTCCGACCAGAAGGTGCCATCGAAGAATACGACCTCGCAAGTTCTCAGGATTTGCGGCCAATCCGGCCGCACTCGGGAGGCGCCCGGAAACAGAGCGACCCGCCGTCCGAGGTGTTCAAGTAAGATTCCAAGCACCGCCTCGGCCCGATCAAATTGAGCGATTCTTTCTTTGGACACGAAGCCGGGGAAATCGCCCTCTGTCGATACTGGGACGCATTCGATACCACTGTTTCCGAGCGGAAAAGCCACGCCGGGCAGGATACTGATCCATGTGACTTGGTTGGGTTGACGGCGTAGAACTTGAAAGAGAGTATTGTCGGCAGTGAGAATTTGCCGGACGGCATTTGTCGCGTAAACGGTCAAGGGGTGCGATTCGCGCAAGAGCAGAAGGCCCAGGGCGGCATCCAGTTCCGCAGATGGCAGAACTATGCCAGAAATGGGAGAGTGCCGGAGATGAGATGCGTGAGGATGGAGCGGGGGAAAAGACTCGATCTGGAAACGGATGTCCGGACTGGCGTTCAGAAGAAACCAGCTCGTATCATCCGTCGAAATGGCAAGTTGCGCTTGAGTTCTCGGCTGACCGTTGAACCGGCCCTGACGCAGCCGCCGGCAATTTGAACAGGAGCAATTCCATTGCGGGAATCCTCCCCCAGCGGCTGCACCGAGAACTCGGATGCGCATCCACGATTAGATCTCTGGGTTTGCGTAGCTCGCGATTTCACAGCTCAGACAGACTTCTTCAAACTGAGGTGTAGACCATTCCATATTTTGATTAGCTCCTTAATGGATATTCTAACCCTAATCGTCCCGAGGAGGTCTGCTTGCCCGAAAGGTTGACAACGCTGCCGGGCCGAAGCTGGCCAGCGGGCGTTCGCGCGCTTCGGCACCGGCAGTTCCGAGCTCTTTGGAGCGGTTTGCTCGTATCGGCGATCGGCACCTGGATGCAAATCGTCGCGCAAAGCCTGCTGGTTCTGCGGCTATCCCATGGGTCGGCGTTCGCGCTTGGCTGCGTTTCGCTTGCGCAGGCTTCCGCGTTCTTTGGATTTGCGCTGGTGGGTGGCGGTTTGGCAGATCGCCTGGATCGCAGGCGGCTGCTAATGGTCACGCAGACCGGGTTGATGCTGCTCGCCGGCACGCTGGGTTTGCTTACGACGTTGGGGGCCGTAAATGTGCCGATCATCGCGGCGATTGCGTTCGTCTCCGGAGTGATTCTCAGCTTCGATCAGCCTGCACGCGCAGCGCTTGTCGCCACGCTTGTGCCGGAGGAGGATCTTCTGAATGCAATTTCACTGCAATCGGCGGTTTTCAACACGGCAGCGGTCGCGGGGCCTGCGCTGGCGGGTTTGATTGTGAATTGGATGGGACTGGCGGCGGACTTTTTCCTGAATGCGCTGAGCTTTACTGGCGTACTCGCCGCTCTGATGTTCCTGACCAGCGAACCGTCCCTGCCACGCCGGCGTGAGAAGCTGGTCACGCAGATACGCGAGGCACTCCGCTCCGTGCGGCACGATCCGGTTCTCCTTTCGGCTTTGTGCGCTTACGGAATGCTTCTTTTTGCCGGACCGTCGTTGCAGTTATTGCTTCCGGTGCTCGCGCTGAACCGGCTGCATGTTGGGCCTGCGATTCTCGGGTTTCTTTTCTCGGCAGCCGGTGTTGGTGCAGTGTTGGGCGCGATTGTTTTGGGAAGCTTTCGAGCCCCGACCATTCGGATGGCCGGGGTGGCTTTAGCATGTTGGTGCGCGGCTTTGGCCATCGCCGGAGCAGGAATCACGGTTCGCGTTACATTCGGGGCGCTGGTTCTGATGGGCGCGTCGCAGAGCATTGTGGGGTCAAGCACGTCCGCACTGCTACAGACGCGTGTTCCGGCTCAGCAACGCGGGCGGGTGATGAGCCTGAACACACTGCTCCTTATGGGCGTTCGTCCGCTCGGGGATTTCCCCGCCGGCGCATTGATCGCTGGAATCGGCGCGCCGCTTACTGCCGCTGTGAGTGCCGCGGTTGTTGCGGCCACCGGGATTTTCATTTACGAAAAGGCGAGTCGACCGGCTACGAGATAGTGAGATGGTTTGAAGCGAGGCGTTGCGGAGTACGAGAGAGTTGGCGACTCCTGCAACGCTGATCTCAGCTTTTTCCGGTAAACTCGGTTCATTCGGGCAACGGAACCTCACGGGGATGGTTGGCCAAACAGTATCGCACTACCGCATTATCGAGAAGCTTGGCGGCGGGGGCATGGGCGTTGTGTATCGTGCCGAAGATCTCAGTCTTGGCCGTGACGTAGCGCTGAAGTTTCTGCCCGAAGAAGTTGTACATGACCGAGTCGCTTTGGAGCGTTTCGTGCGCGAAGCGCATGCCGCGGCGGCGATCAACCACCCGAACATCTGTACCGTGTACGAAATTGGGGAGCACGAGGGCAGCCCGTTCCTGGCGATGGAAATGCTCGAAGGGCAGACGCTGAAGCATCGTATCGGGAATAAGCCCGTTCCGATTGATTCGCTCCTGAGTTGGGCGATTCAGATCTGCGACGGCCTCGAAGCGGCGCATTCACGCGGGATTGTGCATCGCGACATCAAAGCAGCAAACCTGTTCATCACGGCACGTGGCCAAGCGAAGATTCTCGATTTCGGATTGGCGAAGCTCGCGATAACTGGCCGTCAGGTACGAGCGGCCTGTATACCGGAGCGGACGGAAACCGCTGCGATCGAGATTCTGACCACGCGCGGCACAACCGCGGGAACTCCGGGATATATGTCTCCGGAACAGACACGCGGCGAAGAGCTCGATACCCGCACCGACCTGTTTTCCCTCGGTATCGTGCTGTACGAATTAGCGACGGGCAGGATGCCGTTTCAGGGGAAGACCTCGGCCGCCGTCATGGTCGCTATTCTGCACGAGACGCCGATGCCGCCGTCTCAGATCAGTCCCGAGCTTCCGTTGAAGCTCGAAGAGATCATCAACAAGGCACTCGAAAAAGATCGCGATGTGCGATACCAGCATGCGGCTGACCTAAGGGCAGACTTGAAGCGGCTGAAGAGAGATCTCGATCCCGGTCAGGCCTCTTCGACCCCCAGCATTCGCGCACACCCGGCCCGGCGGAAGCCCCGCTGGGCGGCGGCGATTGGCGTTGCTATCGCCATCATCACGGCTGCCGCTATCGGCTCCGTTATCACGCGACCACCTCCGCAGCCGAGGATTTTGGCTACTACGCAGATTACGGATGATGGTCGAGCAAAAGTCGCCTACGTGACGGATGGCGCACGGTTGTATTACACTGCTTCGGCCGCGTTTCTCAAATACGAAAACTTCGAAGTCTCCACCAGGGGAGGAGAGCCCATTCCTCTTCCGAACTATACCCGCGGGATGATCTTGCAAGACATTTCACCCGATAAGGCTGAGCTGCTGCTTGAAAAGCCGGGCGCCGAATTTTCGAACGGACTTTGGATAGCCCCGGTTCTCGGGGGTGCTCCGAGACAGTTGGGGGAACTGGTTGAGAGCGGTGGTGCAGCATGGGCTCCGGATGGCCAGGAACTGGTCTATATCAAAGGTCAAGAGCTGCTGATTGCGAAGAGCGATGGCGCTGAAGTCAAAAGGTTATGTGTGGTCACTGGCACACCCGCTCACCCGTGCTGGTCGCCGGACGGAAGCAGAATTCGTTTTGATATTGAGGATGTGTCCATACCGTCGTCGATTTGGGAGATATCGAGAGCCGGAACAAATCTACATGCTTTGCTTCCTGGCTGGCACGGTCACTATTGCTGCGGTTCCTGGACTACAGATAGAAGGTATTTCGTTTTCAACTCAGAACACAACATCTGGGCCATGCGCGAGAAAACACGTCTGTTCCAGAAGGCGAGCGGGAAACCGGTGCAACTGACCACGGGACCGATGTACCTCGACATACCACTCCTCAGCCGTGATGGCAAGCGGATCTTCGCGGCAGGTTGGCAGCCACGCACCGAACTCGTGCGCTACGATTTGAAATCCGGGCAGTTTCTTCCCTACCTGGCAGGAATTTCGGCGGACGGGTTAGATTTTTCGAGAGACGGGAAGTCGGTGGCCTACGTTATATTTCCGGAAGGCACTCTGTGGCGGGCCAACTCCGATGGCAGCGAGCGGCAACAACTCACGTTCCCGCCGCTTCGTGCCGCTCTGCCCCGCTGGTCACCGGATGACAAGCAGATTGCCTTCATGGGTGCCCTGCCCGGGCAACCGGAGCGCATTTATTTGATATCGCCAGACGGCGGCACTCCCCGGCGGGCGACGAGTAGCGAGATCGGTGATCAGGGGGATTTTGATCCGGCGTGGTCGGTGGATGGATCGTCGCTCGTCTTCGGCACTTTTCCAAAACGCGGAGATGCTCCTGATAAACTGCGGCTCCGCGTGTTCGATTTGAAAACCCGCCAAGTTTATGCGCTCGCTGGCTCAGAAGGTCTCTTCTCGCCGCGCTGGTCCCCGAATGGGAAGTACATCGTGGGTCTTTCGCCCGACTCGGTGAAGCTTATGCTTTATGACTTGCGGACGCACGAGCAAACTGAACTGGCAAACAAGGGAATCGGTTGTCCTTCATGGTCGCGCGACAGCGAGTTCGTGTACTTCGATACATCGGGGAATGATGCCGCCTTTTTTCGCGTGCGCATTCGCGACCGAAAGATCGAGCAAATTGTAAGTCTGAAAGACGTTCGTAGGACTGCGGGCACATTTGGCCCATGGACCGGACTTGCTCCGGACGGCTCCCTGCTCGTCCAGCGTGATACGGGGGCGAGTGAGATCTATGCCTTTGACTGGGAGGCGCCGTAGATTTCTGCGGTAGTCTTAGTGATCATGCCAGCGGGGGAATTGCTAGCGCCTGGCACAACGGTATCGCATTACCGCATTGTCGAGAAACTTGGCGGCGGGGGCATGGGGGTGGTGTATCGCGCCGAAGATCTCAGTCTTGGCCGTGAAGTAGCGCTGAAGTTTCTGCCCGAAGAGACCGCGCACGACCGAATCGCTCTGGAACGCTTCGAGCGTGAAGCGCGGGCCGCGGCGGCGATCAACCACCCGAATATCTGCACGGTTCATGAAGTTGGCGAGCATGAGGGCAAGCCGTTCCTCGTCATGGAGTTGCTCGAAGGGCAGACGCTGAAGCATCGCATAGGGAATAAGCCGGTCCCGATCGATTCGCTCCTGAGTTGGGCGATTCAGATCTGCGACTCTCGATGCTGCACATGCGCGCGGCATCGTGCATCGCGATATCAAGCCGGCCAATCTGTTCATCACGACACGGGGCCAGGCAAAGATTCTAGATTTCGGTTTGGCAAAGCTCGCGATGACCGGTCGCCACGTACGCGCCTCAATACCGGACCGGACTGAAACCGCCGCGGTCGATATTCTCACGACGCCTGGCTCAGCCGCAGGAACTCCGGGTTATATGTCGCCAGAGCAGGCGCGCGGCGAAGAGCTGGATGCGCGGACTGATCTGTTTTCGCTTGGTATCGTGCTGTACGAATTAGCGACCGGGAAGATGCCGTTCGGGGGCAAGACCTCTGGTGCGGTGATGGGCGCGATTCTGCATGAGACGCCCGTGCCGCCGTGTCATTTGAATCCCGAGCTTCCAGTCAAGTTGGAAGAGATCATCGGGAAGGCGCTTGAAAAAGATCGCGATGTCCGATATCAGCATGCAGCCGATTTGCGATCTGATTTGAAGCGACTCAAGAGAGATCTCGACTCTGGTGTTTCTTCCGCGCCCAGCATTCGCGCGCAGCCGGCCCGGCGGAATCCCCGCTGGAGGTTTGTGGCCATTGCGGCCGTGGTCGGTATCGCAGCCGCTCTTCTCACTTTGATTCTTCTAAAACCGCTGCCGCCGCCAAGAATCTTGGCCACCAGGCAGATCACAAATGATGGCCGAACAAAAATCGCGTACGTAACGGACGGCGCACGCTTGTATTACAGTGCTTCTCTCGCGTTTCTCGTTTTTGAAAATTTCCAGGTATCAACCAAGGGGGAGACTCTCTTTCTCTTCCCGACTGTACGCGCGGGATGATCGTCCAAGACATCTCACCCGATAAAACGGAGCTTCTATTGCTGAAGCGGGGCAGCGGCGTGTCTTTGGATACCAGACCATCGCCGCTTTGGGTAGTACCGGTCTTGGGTGGCGCTCCCCGGCGTTTGGGGGAGCTGGTTGAGAGCGCCGGTGCAGCTTGGGCTCCGGACGGCCAGGAACTGATCTATATCAAAGGTCAAGAGCTGCACGTAGCGAAGAGCGACGGAACCGAAGTCAGAAGATTGGGTGTAGTCAACGGGATGCCCTCCGGTCCGCGCTGGTCGCCCGACGGAAGCAGAATCCGCTTCGACGTCGGGGATGCGTCCCAATCCGTTTCAATTTGGGAAGTGTCCAGAGACGGAACAAATCTGCGTCCTTTGTTTCGCGCTTGGCACGAAACGCACTGTTGCGGCTCCTGGACTGCAGATGGAAGGTATTTCGTTTTCAGCTCCCGCGGCAACATTTGGGCCATTCGCGAGAAAACAGGCCGGTTCCAGAGAGCGAGCCGTGAGCCGGTGCAATTGACCACAGGACCCATGCAGCTCTTCGGGCCGATTCCCAGCCCAGATGGCAAACGGATCTTCGCGACAGGCTGGCAGCCACGCACCGAACTCGTACGCTACGATTCGAAATCCGGCCAGTTTTCCCCTACCTTGGAGGAATTTCCGCAGAAGCGTTGGATTTTTCCAGGGACGGCAAATGGGTGGCATACGTAGCGTATCCTGAAGGTACTCTGTGGCGGGCTAACGCCGATGGCAGCGAGCGGCGCCAACTCACATTCCCGCCGCTGCAGGCTGGTCTGCCTCGCTGGTCGCCAGATAATACGCAGATAGCGTTTGTGGGCGCACTGCCCGGGAAACAGTGGCGGATCTATCTGATGTCGTCCGATGGCGGCACTCCTCAGCAGATAACAAATGCTGAGAGCGGTAATGAGGGTGACTTTGATCCGATCTGGTCGGCCGATGGATCGTCGCTTGCCTTCGGCGGTAATCCGATTTTGGGAGAGGCGCCGAGGAAACTGGTGATCCGCGTGCTGGATGTGGAGACGGGCCGAATTTCCGCGCTTCCTGGCTCCGAAGGTCTTTGGTCGCCGCGCTGGTCGCCCGACGGCAAATACGTCGCAGCTCTTTCAAGCGACTCGGCGAAGCTTATGCTTTATGAGCTCCGGACGCACGAGCAGGTCGAGATCGCAAGTGGAGACATCAACTATCCGACGTGGTCGCGCACTGGTGGGTCCGTGTACTTCGATACTGCGGGGAACGATCCCGGTTTCTTTCGCGTACACATTCGAGACCGAAAGATCGAGCGTCTTGTAAGCCTGAAGGACGTTCATCGGAGTGTGGGCACATTTGGCACGTGGACGGGACTTGCACCAGACGACTCGCTGCTCGTGCAGCGCGATGCGGGGGCAGGCGAGATCTATGCGCTCGATTGGGAGGCGCCGTAGGCGTCTGGTTGCTAGTCGAGGCCGAAGACGACATACTCGCCATTGATCGCTTCGGTTGAGGCTGGGTGGCCGGGCACGTCGTGGGTGTGTGTAGTGGCCTTGGCCGAGGCACAAACAGCTATGTATTCGTGTCCGTCCAATTCGTAAATGGCCGGCATGCCTTCAAGCCCGGCCTTTAACTCGGCCTCCCAAAGCACGTTTCCATCACGCGTGTCGAGCGCGCGAATTTTCCGATCTCGCGTGCCGGCGAAAATAAGGCCGCCTGCGGTGACAACAGGTCCGACTTTCGGGAAGTGACTTCCGGTATTGTGAATGCCTTTCGCCGCAAGCTCCGGCACTTCACCGAGTGGCACCTGCCACTCGATCGTTCCGCGGTTCAGATCATAGGCGGTCAGAGTTGTCCAGGGAGGCAATATAGCAGGAAGCCCGGTGCTTGTGAACATGAATCCAAATGGAGTCTTGTATTGGAGGGAGCTGGGCGGACCAGTCGTCGCTTGACCAGTTGAATGAGCGGCGGCGTCCTTCGGCGGCCTCGCTTTCTCCGGGTGATCCAAATAAGAGAGCAGGTTATGAATTTCATCCTGCGTCAGTTGCGGGAATGCGGGCATCTGTCCTTTTCCGTGCTGGACGATACTGCTGATCTGACCGGCGTTGAACTTTCTCGTGACAGCGACCAACGACGGGATTGCAGGCGGGCGGCCTTTGCGGTCCGTACCGTGGCACAGCTCGCAACTAGACACAAACACGGCGTAGCCTTTGTCCTCCGAAGAACCAGAAGCCGGTAACCGCAGTTGCTCACTCAGTTGCAGTTTGAGCATCGCCGGCAGATCTTTTGAAACAACAAATAGCCTTCCTGTGTGGGGATCGACCGCCGCGCCTCCGACGTTTGCGCCTCCGTTGTTCCCCGGCATTTCAATCGTGTCGCGTGTGTCCGGGGGAGTGAACATCCCGTCGTTGCGGGCATGGCGTATGCTTTCTAGCAGTTGCCCTCGCTCATGCGGATCTGAGATATAAGGGTTCAGGTCTTTTTCGGTGAACGATTGCCTCGCGAACGGCGGAGGGTGGAGGGGGAACGGCTGGGTCGGCCAAGTCTCCTCTCCTGGCATGTCAGACCTGGGCACTTTTCTCTCCTCAATCGGCCACAGCGGTTTTCCGGTTTCCCGTTCAAAAACCCAAACAAATCCCTCTTTATTCACTTGAACTACGACGTCGACGTTCGCGCCGTTATGCGTCACAGTCAGGAGTTTGGGAGCGGTTGCATTATCGTAGTCCCAGATATCGTGATGAACCATCTGAAAGTGCCAAAGGCGCCTACCTGTCCGCGCGTCGAGAGCTAAGAGACAATCGCCGAAAAGATTTGCTCCTGTGCGATTAGCACCGTAGAAGTTGTATTTTGGGCTTGCCGTCGGGACAAATACAATCCCACGAGCCTGGTCCAGCGTCAGTTCGCTCCAGGCGTTTGCGCCGCCAGCCGTTCTCCAAGTGCCTGCCGGCCACGTGTTGTACCCGTACTCTCCTGGGTGAGGAATAGTGTGAAAGGTCCAGACGAGCTTTCCGGTGCGAACGTCGAAGGCGCGAATGTCGCCGGGTCCGGAGTTGTATTCCTCGTTTGTTGCGGATCCGAGGATCAGCAGATTACCGAAGACTTTTCCGGGCGTCGTGGACTGAACCAAAGTCAATCGTTCGGGATCGCGTCCGAGCCCATATCTCAGATCGACTCGGCCATCCTGCCCAAAATCGACGATGCGTTTCCCGGTTCTGGCGTCGATCGCTTGCAGCATGTTGTTGCATGCGAAAAGCAGACGCCGTTCGGTTCCATCCGGGCTCTCCCAATAGTTGATGCCCCGATGGGTGATCAAAGTGGTGTTGGGATCTGTTTCATGTACCCAGAGTTCCTTTCCAGTCCGTGCGTCCAGGGCAACGATTGAATTTCTCTTTGCGAGTACGTACATTACGCCGTGGACCACAATCGGATTGAATAAGTATTCGGTCGGATCCCCGGTTCCATAGCGCCAGATTACGTGCAGCCTTTTTACGGTGTCGCGATTGACTTGCGGCAGATCAGAGTATTGCGCCGAATCCACGCTGCCCCCGTATTCTGCCCATGAAGTTCTCGGAGTGGCAGGTGAGGCGGCATCTTGGGCCGAAACGTGACCGGTCAGGATAAGTACACAAAGTGAGGGCAGGAGCAGTGACGGGCGGCTTTCTGCGCGAACTCCTATCAGACGGCAGCCGTTGCGCTCTGGCGGGTGAAAAAGGTTTCGATCTCGGATAGTTCCTCGGGGCTGAGGCGGAAATCAAGCGCTCCAATAGTGCCGTTAAGCTGATCCGCCCGGCGCAGCCCGACAATTGCGCCCGTAACTGCCGGGTTCGCGAGCACCCAGGCGAGAGCGACTTCGCCCGAAGCTTTTCCATGGCGCGCTCCGATATTCTTCAAGAGCTCCACAAGTTCAAGGTTGCGGCTGAGGTTTGGCTCCTGGAAATCTTTGTCGCGCCTACGCCAATCCTCCGCCGCTAAATTCTGCGCGCGCTCCTTTGTCATTTTGCCCGCGAGCAAGCCCGCCCGCATCGGTGAATAAACGATCACGCCGATGTTGTTCTCTTTCGCGAACGGTAGAATCTCGGGTTCGATTTTCCTTACAAGCAACGAATACGGCGGCTGCAATGAAGTAATTGGGGCGATCTTCTGCGCTCGCTTGAGCTGCTGCACATTGAAATTCGAGACGCCGATCCAGCGCACTTTGCCCTGCTCTTTGAGCCGCGCCATTTCGGTCCAGCCCTCTTCGATGTCCTGGTCCGGTTCAGGCCAATGCACCTGATAGAGATCGATTACGTCCACCTGCAAACGGCGCAGGCTATCTTCGCATTCGCGCCGGATCGACTCAGCTTTCAGGGACGAAAAAATCTTTCGGTCTTGATCCCAGCGCCGCTCGCATTTCGTGAAGATGTAGGGTTTTTTCGAGAGTCCTTTCAAAGCGCGCCCGACCACTTCCTCGGAATGGCCCAAACCATATACCGCGGCCGTGTCGATCCAATTCAAGCCCGCATCGATGGCCGCCCGGATGGCTGAGGTGGAATCGGTATCATCCTGCTCGCCCCATGAGAATTGCCAGCCGGAACCGCCCATCGCCCATGCGCCCAACCCCAGGGGAGTTATTTGTAAGTCGCTATCGCCAAGTTTCCTTATTTGCATCATCTGATCGCCTGAACCCATTTTGCTTCACGGACCTGATCGAGACTTCATCTGACGGTTTCAGTTGCTTTACTACTTTCAATCGTGGGAACTTCGTGCGTTTGCATGCGCAAAACGAACTGTAAAGTCCCTGGCTGACAAGGCGGTATCAATGCGCCGCGGTAGAAGCTGAGACCAAAGAGCCATTCACGGCTAATTCCTCCGTTACACAATTCGGAACTCTTTGCTTCAATGTGCCGCCAGAAGCCGCGCGCGGAAACGCGCTCGTCGAGTATCGGATCGGTCACGATCTTCAGATAAAATCCGGCGGACACTACGCATAGGCAGAGCAAAGGGAACAGCCATGATCTTTTAGCCAGCAGCACCGCTGCAACCGGAACGGCGATATAGAAGATTTCGGTGCGGGAAATGCCCGTTAATGCGGCCATCGAGAATCGGCCCTGGATCAAAGAGAACGGAAGAATCTTCGCGAGCAGCGGAATGCAAGCGATCAGCAGCGCGCATGGGAACAGCCACACACGCGAGAAAGACCGGATCCGCTCCGTTTCAAATTGCACGCCGATCAGGACAAACAGGCTCGGAAGAAGAGGCAGCAGGTAACCCGGCAATTTATTTAAGGAGACGCTGAACACAGCAAATCCAAACAGCACGATGGCGAGTAAGAACCAGTGGCTCGCGTCCCATGTGGGCCTTCTCGCCGCAAGCGCTCCCAACAGGGGACTCCAGGGAAACAGGCCCGCCAGGAGAATCGGAAAGTAGTAATACCAGGGTTGGACGTGTTGGAGCGATGGCGAATAGAGGCGCTCGAAATGGTGCTTGAGAAAGAGCTCCTGAATAAAGATGAACCCGTTTGTTTCGTAAGCGGCGAAGTACCAGGGCGCGGCCACGGCAAGGCATCCCGCGACGGAAAGCCACCATCTTCGCCAGTAGCTTCGCAGAAACCAGGGCGCGGGGAGAGCGAGGGCGATGGGAACGAGACCTTTGGCAAGAGCGGCGAGGCCGATACAGGCTCCGATGACCAGAAAGCGCCAGTTTGCATGTGAGCGGTCGGGGGCCTTTCGTAGCAGCGGCAACGTCAGAAAGATCGCTAGCGAGAAGAACGCCGCAAGCGGGAGATCCGTGATACAGAGTTTACTGAAGGGGATCCATCCGGCCGAGGTCGCCAGCAGAGCGAGGGAGGTAATTGCGACCTGTTCCCCAAATTCTGTTCGCAGCAGCAGGAATGAGGCGGCGAGGAAGGCCAGGCTCAACAATGCGACCGGTAGCCGTCCCGCAGTTTCAGGTCCCAAACCCAACGCCGTTCCCGCCGCCGTCATCCAATAGAGCAGCGGTGGCTTCTCGAACCAGGGCGATCCCCAGAGTCTTGGAGTGATCAGGTCGCCGCTCTGCGCCATGGCGTGTCCAATCGCGTCATACCGAGGCTCATCCGCCGAGAGCACGCCGACTGAACTCAACCCGTAAAGATAAAATGCGCCGATTGCCGCTGCGACTGTGATGTAGGGCAAATAGCGGCGGAGTGGTGACAATCCTCAGTATGGCAGTGACGGTAACGACGGCGCTGGATGTCCTTTGCTGTGCAAGACTGGTGTTTTCATGCGTAGTTTGCTGTTTCTTGTCGTGGGGTGTGGGCTCGCGTGTCTCCCGGCTTGCGTTGTTGCTCAAAGTGGTCCTCCCAAGCTCGACAAGGCCAAACTGGAGGCGTATCTTCGGTATGCGGAAGGCTACACAAATCAAGTGAATTTTGCGATCGACGATCCAACGGCGAGCCCGTTCCCCGGCTACTATCGCGTGGTGGCGCATCTCAGCATGGGCGCGCAGAAGGTCGATCGGGTGTATTACGTCACCCCTGACGGCCACGACATCATCAATGGTTCGATTTGGAATTTGGATGGGTCGCCTTTTCTCGACACGCTCGCTCATTTGCCGGCGAACGGGCCATCTTTCGGTTCTGCGGATGCGAAAATAACGATCGTAATTTTCAGCGATTTTCAGTGTCCGTACTGCCGCGAATTTGCCAAAACCGTTCGTGACAACGTGCCGCAGAAATATCCCAAAGACGTGCGGGTTGTGTATGAGGATTTTCCTATCGACGCCATTCACCAATGGGCGCGCGCGGCCGCTGAAGCAGCGCATTGCCTCGCCGAGCAGAAACCGGCGGCGTTCTGGGCCTTTCACGACTGGATTTTCCAGCACCAGCAGGAAGTGGACCCCAGCAATCTGCGGGAAAAAACTCTGCAGATCGCCAAGGAACAGAATTTAGATGTAGCGGCCGCCGGCAGTTGCACCGATAGCCACGCAACGGCGCCAATTGTAAACCGCAGCCTGGAGGCGGGCCGGGCATTGCAGATCCAGCAGACGCCGACCGTGTTCATCAATGGCCGCACGATATCGGGCGCAGTTTCGTGGGCCACTCTGGACACCGTCATTCAGATGGAACTGAACCGGCTCAAAGAACTTGCCGAAACGTCGCCCGGGAAGTGCTGCGAAGTGGCTATTCCAAAGGCAGTGAAGAATTAGGATTTGCATTTAACGCCATGGCCATAGGCGACGGAGTAAGTACCAACAGTACTGGGAATTGATAATCCTGGCGCTGTTTGCTGCCGATACGGACAGTGCAGGCTAAAGATACAAAGCCCGCGATCCAGGTCAGCCCTAACTTGCTAATTACTGCGGAAAATCTGATGAACACTTCCGGCGCTCAGGCATTTCGGCTTCCGCCGTTGATTCTGCATCCATTCTCGACTCCGGAAGATAGCTCGGTACTGATGGAAAGTTCGCGGGCGAGCCTGGCTTTGCAAGGCTTCCTGCCCCGCGACGAAACTCCCGCCGAAGAATTGGACCGCCAGCTTCTGCAAGGACGTTACGCAGAGCTTCGGATGCTGTTCTATATCGGAAAGGACGTTGCGCGCTGGACCGAGCAGTGCGTCGAAACGGTGCAGTTCTCAGGTGCGTTTCCGGAAGCCCGGATTCGGCCTGAGACGTTCGCTATTGTGCTTGTGCAACATATCCCATCGCACGTTCGCGCAAAGCTGGAGGCCTGGGGTGTTCTCGATTTCACTGCGCTGTTTCGCCGCTCGATTGGCATGCACGCCGTGTTTACGGAGCTTCCACTTGAGGCAGCCTTTGCGACCGATTTTCTCCGGCGATACCACAGGCATTTGGATCAGTGGTATGAACAGAGGCTGCGCGACTGGGTGTTCGATCGACCGGGTCCTGACGACTTCACTTTCGATTTGTACGCCTCTGGGGAATATAGCCTGATGCTCGAGCAGAGCTGGGGCGTCGAATCGAGCGGCCCCTGAGTTGGATCTGGACGGCTCCTGATGTACCGGAGAGTATTCTGGGAGCATGATCGTCCCGAGGTTCGTGCTGGCCGAGCAGCATTATCCCGACCGAAACATCAGCGACATTCCAGCGCACATTCGGAGAGAGTTATCTCGGTCCGATTTTCCTTCCATGGTTCGCCAGGGCTCTCGGATCGCAATCGGCGTGGGAAGCCGTGGAATCGCCAACATCGCCACGATTACCAAGTCCGTCGTCGAGTTTTGGAAGGAACAGGGCGCCCAGCCATTCATCTTTCCTGCGATGGGCAGCCACGGAGCGGCGACTGCGGAAGGGCAGGCCGACGTCCTCGCCCATTACGGAATTCACGAGGCCACGATGGGCGTGCCGATATTGAGTTCTCTTGACGTTGTGCCCGTTGGACGGACTCCCGAAGGCATCGAAACCTATATAGATCAGAACGCCTACAACTCGGATGGCATCTTCCTAATCGCGCGTATCAAGTGGCACACTGATTTTTCCGGAGCCATTGAGAGCGGCTTGTTCAAGATGATGGCGATCGGCCTCGGCAAGTTCGCGGGAGCGCGGCAATACCATACTTTCGGCTACCGGCACGGGCTGGAACAGATGATCCGCAGCGTCGGCGCGAAGGTCTTTTCCGCGGGAAAGGTTCTGGGCGGCCTGGCAGTTCAGGAGGGCGCTCATCACGAGACCGCCGGTCTAGTGGCCGTCAGTTCGTCCGAGGGGTTCGCATCCATGATTGCCCATGAGGAAGCCCTACTGCGCGAAGTCAAATCGTGGAAAGCGAATCTACCCGCGCCCGAGATCGACGTGCTAATCGTGGATGAGATCGGCAAGAATATCAGCGGCGCCGGTATGGATACTAAGGTGATCAACCGCGATGTGAATGGCACGTACAATCCGTTTCCGGAGCTTCCCGTCGTACGCCGGATCTATGCTCGCGCGATCAGCGAACTCTCGTATCACAGCGCTGTTGGACTGGGAATGGCCGACGTAGTTCATGACCAGCTGGTGAATGATGTGGATTGGACTCCGACTTATATCAACTCGCTCACCGCTTCGACGCCGGCGTGCATCCGAACTCCGATCCATTTTCCCAGCGATTTTGAAGCGCTGAGCGCGATTGCTCCCACGGTCGGGAAGGTGGACTTATCGAACGTCACGTACTGCCGGATTCGCAACACGATGGAACTGACGGAACTCGCCGTAAGCGAAACACTGATCCCGAGCCTGGCAGGGAACGTGAGAGTCGTATCGGAACCGTTTGAGGTGATGTTCGACTCGGCCGGTAATATGCAGGACCTCGAACGTGCTGCAGCCGCCTCGGAAATCGGACAGGAACAGCCGGCAGCGCGGGTTTAAGGTCTCGCATCCAACCCGGCAGATGCTCTAGAGCAAATCCTTTATCAGGGCTCCTAATTTCATAAACTCATCGAAGCTGCTGGGCTTGTGAAAATAGGCCGTAGCGCCAAGCCGTCTTACTTGCGCCAAGTCAGATTGGTGTTGCGAAGAGGTCACGACAAGAACCGACATAGCGGGGCAGCGAGTGCTTCGCCGAATGAATTCCAAGACTTCGTGCCCTGAGCGCTTCGGCAGATTCAAGTCAAGTAGAACGAGACTCGGCATAGGGCTCTTCGGGTTCCGATCAAGGGCTTGGAAAAAACGCATGCCCTCCTCGCCATCAACGGCCACGGTGAGATCGCAATCGACTTGGTATTCCCGAAGCGCTTCCTGAACGAGAAGCACATCCCCGACATTGTCCTCAACGAGAAGAACAAGCGGCCTTTTTTGACCAGCACTCTGAGCGCGCGGTTCCACGTACTCCCAGGGCGCAGACTCTGAAGTGAGGGGCTGCTCATCAGCGGCGGCCAAGCCTCGATCAGAGGACGATCCGGATTGATTCAGGTTTGTTGCCTCCGAACACTATTTCTAATCATATCGATGCCGGAAAATGAGGATTCAAAGGCATCATTCGGGCACGTCGAGAATAGGCAAGATAATGGCACTCGGGAGATTCGGATCGTAGTAGATGCGCTGCACTGCCTCACGATAATCCGATTCGCTTGCCTTGAAGATGTTGGGAACGAACTGCTGCGGATTCCGATCATAAACCGGGAACCACGTGCTTTGTACCTGGACCATGATTCGGTGGCCCTTGAAAAATACATGATCGTTAGTGTGCAGGTCGATCGTGTATTTGAGCGGTTGATTCGGCCGCAACGACTCAGGGTGCTCAAAGCTGTTGCGGAATCGTCCTCGAAAAATCTCGTCAGCGATGATCAGTTCGTAGCCGCCCATGTTGGTCCGTGTTTGCTTGTCCGGAGGCGCGTCCTCGGCATCGACATCGATCAGTTTGACGATCCAGTCGCTGTCAGTTCCGGATGTTGAGGCGAATAGCTCTGCGACAATGTCGCCCACCACGCGCAAGTCGGCCGTCAACGGTTCGGTCTCATAGGAGAGGACGTCGGGCCGGTGATCAACGAAACGTTGATCCTGAACAAGCCAGACCGGCCATTCCGGACCAGGGTACGTGGGAGTGACAGGGCGAGGCCGATAAGGAACCGGGTTTGCCGGATCGCTGACGTACTCGTCAAATTCGTTACCGCGGTTTGGCCCCGGCGGACGAAAGGCGAGTTTCCGGTCCGGCTGGAAGAATAGCCGTTGCGAGTGGACATTCTCGACCGGCGGCCATGCATCATACTGTCGCCAGCGATTCGAACCGGTCTCGAAAGCGGTGGCTTCGGGCAGCGGCTGTTTGCCTTGATCATGCAACCAGTACGCAAACCACGTGTTCCAGATGTTTTCCCGATAGTATTTGGCGGTGTCCGTTCCGAATTCCACCGGCCCCAAGTGCGAGGCTTCGCCTCCCCACTGCCCGTGATTCCAGGGTCCTGCAACGAAGTAGTTCCATCCCCTGCGATCGAACTTCTCCATAGCTGCATATATTTTCTGCGGGCCGTAGAAATCCTCCTGGTCCCACCAGCCTGCGACGTGCAGGATGGGAACTTTCACGTCTTTGATGTAGGTGAGGACGGTCTGGCGTTGCCAGAACTCGTCATTGTTGGGGTGGTCGACGAAATCGCGCCAAGTGGGAATTTTGCCGTGAAAGTAGCGCTCGTCGGCATTCTTCAATGAACCGAGATTCAGGTACCACTCATAAGTGTCAGCCCGATCAAATTTGAAATGGTAATTTTCTTGAGCGGTGGTTTCCAGGAGCGCTGAATACTCAAAGCCGTAACTGAGGCGGAACGCGCCATTGTGGTGGAAGTCGTCGCCAAGGAACATGTCGGCGGGCGAGGCCTGTTCGATGACCGCCTTCACTGCGGGATGCGGGTCCAGGGAGGCCATCACAGCCGTCCAGGCGGCATACGAGGTTCCGTGCAGGCCGACCCTCCCGTTGTTGTTAGGGACATTGTGCACCAACCACTCGACTGTGTCCCACGCATCCGTAGTCTCATCGACGCCCTTCGGGTCGTTCGTGTCATGCGGAGGGCGCTGCATGACAAATTTGCCCTCGGACTTGAAGCGGCCTCTCAAGTTCTGGAAAACACCTATATAGTTCTCAGAAACAGATCGGAAACTGGCCGGGAGACCCTTTTCAATGTCCTCTCGAGCAGGAACTCCGTAAGGAGTGCGCTGGAGCAGGATTGGAAGCGCGCCCTTGGCTGCTTTAGGAGAGAGAATGACGGTTTGCAGACGCACGCCGTCGCGCATGGGAATCATGACTTCCTGGAAGTTGACGTAAACCTTGTCCCCGTCTGCTTGATTTGGAGATGAGTAAGCGAGGGAGACAGCGGCAACGGCCAGTGCGGCATATATTTTCATGTTTTCCTAATTTGAGAAATTGTAGCCAATTACAGTGAAAGCGCTGCGGATTGCATTGCTTACCCTCGCGTTGCCGCTTGCAACATAGCTTTCGTGTATCCAACGTTGTAGGCGAAGCCGCTGTAAGAGCCACCACCCGGATAGTACGGTCTGAAATTCGGCCGCTCGCGATCCGCATCTAGTCCGCGTGGATGCTCGGGATAGATCAGCCGGGGATATTTCTGTCGGACCAGTTCTTTCATCACCACGAACATATCGACCTGCCCTTCGTCGATGAAAACCTCCGTGTAACTCTCATATGGCACGCGCACGCGGACATTGCGATAGTGAACGTGGTTAATGCAGTCTCGCGACCCGAAATACCGGCATACCTCAACGGGATCTTGGCCCAACTCGCGGGTAGCGCCGCAATCGAACGTGATCCCGTTTGAAGGGCTCGGAACGATATCGATCAACCGCTTCCATCCCTCCACGCTCGCTATGATCTGTTGAGACCCGCGACTGATCGGAGCCGGCGGATCATTGGGATGCAACGCCAGGCGCACTCCCGATTCGATTGCGACTGGAACCACCGCTTTGAGGAAGTAAGTGATGTTGCTCCACATCTCATCAAGCGTGTGGATTCCTTCTTCCGGAAGTGGGGGCAGGTCTTTTACGCGGGAAAAATCGAAGGCGGTTAGCCCGGCGCCCCCGCGCCCAGTTTCCGCGAAATATCCTTCCACCAGCCGATGCGCGTAGAAGTTGTATTCAATGACGGGCAAGCCCGCGCGTCCGGCCGCCCGAATGGATTGACAGACTTGGTCGATCTCTTCCTCGCGTCCAGGTCGTCCATACAAAGTATTGCGGAAGCCGCTAATCATCATATTGAACAGCGTCAGGCCGCCACTTTTCAGGCGCTCCATGCGCGCGTGTATTTCAGATTCCTGCCAAGGAATGCGAGGTCCTCCCATGACCACGTAGTCGACGCCAAGTTGTTTGACGCGGCGCATGCCTTCGTCACCAAACGTGCCGGCGTCCAGGGCCCCGCCGCCAATTTCCAGACAGATTTTGGGGGAGGCATCAGCCGAGCCAAGGTCCGCGCCGATTATAGATTCAGCTTCTGCTGCAAGCGACAGGGTCGCGGCGCCCTGGATCAATTTCCGACGCGTGAACATTCTGACCGAATTCTATGGCATCGCAGATTGCTGCTCCGCCTCGCTCTCGTCGTGATACAACTCAAGGCGGGCGGCAGACACGAATGCAAATCACCCAAATGCTGCCGGATCTCGGAAACATGATCTTCGGGACCGCACTGCTCTTTGCGTTTCTGATCGTGGCGTTCGAATGGTTGGAACGCCGCCGCGAATGGAATCGCGAGCAGCGCCTGCTCGATGCCATCGAACGCGAATACCGGCTATACAGGCAGATGGGTCGCCTTTGACGTGCTTACTCGGAAGGACTCGCTCGCAAGATTTGCGAGGCTGCAATACAGGTTCCTTCCTGCGGTTGAGCTCGCAGGAGGTTGAGCTGCTGATCCTACAGATTGGGTATTGGCAGTCCTGTAAATTGA
>JAFATG010000309.1 GCA_019244055.1 Acidobacteriaceae bacterium
CCGGATCAGTCGGATTTATTCCAAACAGAAGGCTCGACATCGCGCGAGTCAGGGCCAGCGCGCCCACAATTCCCGCTGCGATGCCAATTACGGTCAATTGCATGCCTTGACTCACAACCAGACGAGCGATAGCCCCAGGTTCGGCGCCTAGCGCCATGCGAACGCCTATGTCGTGCGTTCCTTGCGCGACCAGGTATGAAATAACTCCGTAGACTCCCACCGCTGCCAGAATCAGAGCGAATAGGGCAAATGCTCCCAGCATCGTCGCCGCGAAGCGCTGCCGCGCGAGCGAATCGCTCAATCGCTCCTTCATCGTGTGAATGTCATACACCGGCACGTCGCGATCCACCCCGTGGACCTCATGCACAATCGGGCCGGCTAGAAGGCTCGGATCTCCGGAGCCCCTCGCCACGAGGTACAGATTGTTGCCAGGCACCTGTTGCTGAGGGAAGTACACCACGATTCTGCCTTCCGTCTCGAGGCCGTATTGCTTCACTGTTCCAACTACGCCCACGATTGTCATCGGTTTCTTTGGATCGAACCAGACGTGCTTGCCCGCCGCGTTCTCGTGCGGCCAGAAGCGCTGAGCGAATTTTTCGTCGACCACCACAACCTTTTGGCTTGCCAGCGTGTCGTGATCCGAAAAGAACCTGCCGCTCCTCAACGGGATTTGCATGGCCCGGAAGTAATCGGTGGAAGCGAGGCGCAGGTCGACTTGCAGCTCCTGCCCCGGTTTCGGGTGAAAACCCTCCACGCTGATCGATCCCCAACCGACGGACGGTGTTAAAGGAAGAGCCGAAATAGTGCCCTGCAGTTGCACGCCCGGAATATGCGCGATCCGCTCCCCGACTTCACGGAAGAACTGGACAACATTCTTGTCATCGTGGTATTTGGGATCGTTCGCCGCGATCCTCATCGTGATCACATGATCGGGGTTAAAGCCCGGCGCAACCTGCTGAAGCCGCACAAAGCTCCGGATCAGAAGGCCGGCGCCGGTGAGCAGCATCAACGAGAACGCCAGTTCGACAATTACTAGCGAACTCCGCAGGCGGTGGCGCTTCAAATGAAAGCCCACGTCGCCCTGGGAGCCGCGGCCCCCGGCCTTCAGCGCGGTATTCAGATCCACCTTCACGGCTCGCGACGCTGGCACAACTCCGAACAAGACTCCGGTAAGTACCGAAACTGCAAACGTGAACGCCAACACGCCGCTATTAATCCCGATCTCTCCAAGCCGCGGAATGTTCCCGGGATTGATGGCGTGCAACAGGTAAACTCCCCACCACGCGATCAATAACCCGGCCGCTCCGCCCAACAACGAAAGAAGAATGCTCTCGACCAGGAGTTGCCGCACCAGGCGGTGCCAGCGTGCGCCCAGAGTGGTGCGGATCGCAATCTCCTTTTCTCGACCCGCCGCCCGCGCAAGGAGTAAATTGGCCACGTTCGCGCACGCGATCAGCAGCACCAGCCCCACGGATCCCAACAGAACCAGCAGCGCCCTGCGCACGTTTCCCACGATTTAATCGAGCAGCGGCATCACGGTCATGCCGAACGTATGGTCTCGTTTGTCCTGCTGGCGTATGCGGCTCGCGATCACATCCACATCGGCTTGCGCCTGCTGGTTCGAGACTCCCGGTTTGAGCCGGACCGTCACGTTATAGTTCTCGTCGCCGCGCCGCCTGACAGCATCCGCGCCCAGCGGCAGTGGCAGATAAACGTCGATTACATCGGTAGCCCCGACGGTCTGCATGACTTCGTGATTCAGCTTGAACTCTTTTCCGAGCGCGCCCGCTACCGCGTATTGCTTGCCATTCAGCGTGATGCTCTTCCCAATAACGTGCGGGTCCGCGCCGAATAATCGGTTCCAGGTCGCAAAGCTGAGGATCGCGACCTGAGGCTTGCCGGGCTTATCTTCGTCGGGCAGCAGCAAACGGCCGAGCAGAGGGTTGCGCCCAGCATATGGAGAAGGCTCGATGACGTACGTAACGCGTCCAGGCGTTCCGGCTTCTCGCGGCCTGTCAGAGTCATGCTTCCGCCCTGCGAAAGAGCCATTTCTGAGAAGGAATGCTGTTGCGTGAACAGGTCCATGTACTCGCCCGGCGACGGCCAATCCTGAAAAATGCCGATACCCGGCGAGTGGAGCCAAATGACGGCGAGCCGCTCCGGTTGCGGGTACGGCAGCGGGCGCAGCAGCAGAGCATTCACCACGCTGAAGATCGCGCTATTAGCGCCGATCCCGATCGCCAGGGAAATAATCATCGCTGCGGTCGCGTTCTTGCGCAGCATCCGTGCGGCGTAGCGGAAGTCCTGGAACAGTGCCTGCATCAGGCGGCTCCGGCATACATAGACTCTGGAACGATCTTGTCACATCGCACGGGTTGCCAGCGCGAAAGCTGCCGTTCTTTGGCGATTAGTTCTATGACTTGTCCGATAATTCTGCTAGAATGTCAGACAAGAATGAAAGACTGCCGAATTACTGTACGGCTCCCGGCCGAGCTGCGCCGCAGACTGAAGGATGCTGCTCATCGCAAGGGCACACGGGAGTCCGAAATAGTTCGGGCCGCAGTCGAGCGACAGTTTGCGGCCGAAGATGAGAGAATCAGTGCGTACGAGCACGCAAAAAAGGCAGGATTGATCGGAGCCGTCCGGGGCGCCAGGCGAGACCTCAGCGCGAATCCAAAACATTTCGAAGGTTTTGGTGGCTCTTGAGCCGTGGAGTGTTGGTGGACACTGGCCCGATTGTAGCCGTCCTTTCCGCCTCGGACCAATATCACGAAGTTTGCACGGAACAGCTTAGGAAAATCCGGGGCCCGCTCCTGACATGTTGGCCCGTTATTACTGAAGCCGCGTGGTTATTGCGTGCATACCCGCGAGCAATCGGCATGCTGCTATCCTCGCTTGACCGTCAACCGTTTGAGCTCGCGTCACTCGATCAAATGGATTGTCTCGAAATCGCCGCGGTTCTTGCCAGGCATGAGGGGTTAGGGATGCAGCTTGCCGATGCCTGCCTCGTAAAGCTAGCCAACCGTGAAGGGATTGAAACGGTTTTTACTCTGGATCGGCGTCACTTCAGCGTGCTCCGGCTTGCACACGGAAAGAGGTTCCGCGTGGTTCCTTGAAAACGGCCAGCTGGCGTTTACCGCTTCACTGCCGCAACGCGTCCAGTACGTCGACTCGCATAGCACTTCGTCCGCTGTGAACGTCCGGCCTGAGGCGGCCTTTACTCCCAACAAATCGAAGAAATTCCAGGACGCCCGAGCGGCTTGATATTCGATGGGTTCGCCGCCTGTGGAGAGGCTGAACGTCTGGTTCGTGAATGCCGCAATGCTTGAAAACGAGCGGCTGTGCTCTCCGAGCAACTGAAAATGCGGGTACGACAGGCAACTGCTTGTGGTGCTGCCGCTTCGGTCAATTGCCGCTACCGACACTAACCGGGACGCATAGCGATATGGCCAAACGACGCAGTAGGGCAGCGTTGACCAGCGTAAAACGGACGTATTTGCGCCGATGCCGGCTGCCAAGATGAGCACCACGAGCAGGCTGAGCCCTGGTGTCTTGCGTAACAGCCGGATGGCTTGACGGAGGTTCTGCATCAGCGAGCTTCAGATCTATTTTCTGTTGCGACTTCGAAAATAGAATACGTAACGCTGCAAGAAAACGGAAATCACGATCGCCGGCGGCGGATGCTCCGCCGCATTGCATCGCGGAGGATGTCGTTCAACCGGGTCTGATAGCCGTCGCCCTCCGAGCGCAGCCAGGCGACGACATCCTTATCGACTCGGATGGTGAGCCGTTCCTTTTTCGCACGCGTTGCGAGGTACTCGGTAAGCGGCGCCATCCGGGCGAGCTGCTGTTCGGTAGCAGCCGGAATATCGGAGCAATCGATGGCGAAATCGGGCAGCGCCCTCAAACGTTCGAGACGTGCCCGGTCTTTCGCGCTCCGGCGATTAGCGCGGTTCATAGTAGTGGCGGCGCTCTTGCGCGAGAGCTTTACGGGCTGAGATGATACGGATCGTTTCCTGGCCATGATAAGTCCTTTCCGTGTATGCGACGAACACAACCAGTTCGCTGTCTTGAAGTGCGCCGATCGCATAGTACCGCTTCTCCGATGACTCCGAAGGATCGGGTCCAAAGATAGCGTTAGGATCGAGAAATACTTCCGCAGCTTCAGCGAACCTCAGGCTGTGCTTCTTGAGATTGCGGGCTGCTTTGTCTTCGTCCCATTCGAATCGGAAGCCCGCTAGCTCGAATCGCGCCACAGTTCCATTGTATGCACGCGGCAGTACATACACGAATCTACCTGTCGCAGTCCGAAGGATTTACGTGCTTCCGTTGCACCGGCCGTTACGGCGTGTCTTCCATTCTCATCTTGGCGCTGATTCCCTCGCTGAGTTTGCACTCTGCAGCCTTTGGAATTCCTGCATTTCGGCGGCTGCCTTTTCAGGTTTGCCTTGTTTGCGGTAAATTCCGGCCAACCCGAAATGCGCCTGTGCGGCCAGCGATCCCTCTTTCTCCACCTCGAGAAGTCTGGTCCACGCCTTCTCAGCGGGATCGAACGCACCCTCGAGTGAGGCCGCTTTACCCAACGCATAAAGTGTTTCCGGCATGTCCGGTCTCAAGCGATTGGCGCGCTCCAGTTCTGTCCGTGCCTCTCGCACTTTTCCTTCTTGCAGCAACGCGTCTCCCAAACGGTAGCTGGCTTCCGCACTGCCCGGCTGCAGCTTGCATTCTGCCCGGAACTCCTGTTCGGCTTTGTCCCATTGGGAGGAGCCTGCGTACACGAGTCCGAGTTCCAGATGAACGCGGGGTATGTCCGGCCGCTGCCGCAAGGCGTCCTGGAATTCGTGCTCAGCCTGCGGCATTTGGCGCAATACGAAGTAGTTCTCCGCCATCGCCTGGTGGGAACGCGCCGAATCGGGATACGCCTGCACCAGCGCGTCAATCGCGCGTTTCGACAGCATGCCGGCGGAGCGGCCGAGGTAATACAGCAAGTCCGGATCATTGGGCCGTTTCTCCAAAGCTGCGCTGAAGTTCGCGATCGCTTCCTGGTATCGCCCCACCTCCATCTGGGCAACGCCTAAAGCTTCCACAGCATGAACGCGCTCGAGATGCGGTATTGCCTCCTCGGTGAATCCGGCCGACAATAGGGCGTAACCGAGCTGCTGCTGAGCTTCATCGAGATCTGGGCTAAGCTCGACGGCGCGCTTCAGAGGCGGTATCGCAGCGCTGTACTCGTGCATCCGCGAGTACTCTTCGCCCAGGTCGAGAAAGGCCTGAACCAGATTGGGATCGCTTTGAGTCGCTTTGCGGAACTCGGAGATGGCCTCCTCGAAATGCCCTTCCTGGTGGGCTTTTATCCCTGCTTGCATGTGCTGAGAGCCTTCGGAAGAAACGGATTGCAGAAATAGGGACAGCGTGAAGATCGCGAATATCATGTAAAGCGGCTACTCTAGAAAACGATTACGAGTGCTCCGGCTCACGCACCTCTAAGAACTGATCAGCGCGAACATCGGAAAGCGCCTGGCGAATACCGGAAGGCCACGTAATCTCAATGCTGGCAGTTTTTGCGGACCCAAGCCCAAAATGAAGGCGCTTATCGTTGGCGGAGAGATAACTTCCCGCCGTGGTCGCATAGCGCGTCTGCCCGTTTACGCGCACTCGCGCGCCGAGCCCGTCGCGATTGCTGCGGGTACCGCGAAGCGTAATGGTTAGCCAATGCTGGTTTCCGCCGCGATTCATCAGCACAACAGGAGGGCCGCCGAGAACCGTAATCACCGCGTCTATCCAACCATCATTGTTCAAATCGCCAAAGGCCAAACCGCGGCCGGCGATTGGCGAGGTAATTCCCGAGTCGGCAGGCTCGAACCGTCCATTGTGATTCAGCGCCAGGAGCGGTAATTCGAGGTAGTGAAGCGAATGATCGATCGCTTCCACGTTGTCGAGCACATGGCTCTGCGCTACTAGCAGGTCTTTCCAGCCATCATTATCGAGGTCTTCGAGGCCGACGCCCCAACCAGCGCTTCCCGCCGTGAGAACGCCGAGTCCCGATTCAAGACTGTGGCTGCTGAATTGTCCTTGGCCATCGTTGTGATACAGGCCGTAGATCTGGCGCGGCAGGGCGGTCACGAGAATGTCGGGCATGCCGTCGTTGTCGTAATCCTGAAAGACGGTGCCCATACCAGAAAGCGGCTGGCCGTCTGCGGTGAGGGCGGCGCCGGATTCGAGCCCACACTCAGTGAAGGTTCCATTACCGTTGTTGTGGAAGAGATATTGCTGAATACCGTCGTTCGCTACAAAGATATCGGTGAAACCGTCATTGTCGTAATCGGCGAAAGACACGCCTAGCCCGCGGCCCTTTTTGGCCGCAATGCCGGATTTTTCGCTGACATCTTCGAACGTGCCATCTCCGCGATTTCTGTAAAGCAAGTTAGTGGTGCGGGGGAATTCTCCAGGCGGACAGTACGTGCGCCAGGCGCCCCCGCACGTTTTGCTGTGTTGAGTATCCCATTCCATGTAGCGCGTCACAAAGAGATCGAGGTGGCCATCATTATCGAAATCGAAGAAGCCCGCCGATTCGGACCAGCCTCCACCAGCGACTCCCGCCTTTGTTGTCACGTCCGTAAACGTGCCATCGCCATTGTTGCGGTAAAGGATGTTCCTGCCGTAATTAGTGATGAAGAGATCGGGATATCCGTCGTTGTCGTAATCGCCTACCGCGACGCCCATCCCGTAGTTGCTCGCGCCCGCGTTAGCCAAACCGGCGGATTTGGTGACGTCAGTGAAGCTGCCGTCCTTGTTTTGGCGATAGAGCCGGTTCCAGTAGCGCGGGTTTGATCGATCGAACTGTTCGGGCAGGGCCATCGGGCTGGCAAGCCGGCCGCCATTTACGAAAAACATGTCGAGCAAACCGTCATTGTTGTAGTCGAACAACGCGACACCACCCGGCATCGTTTCGATGAGATACTTCTGCGAAGTGGGCGAATTCTGAAGTGTGAAATCCAGCCCGCGCGGGAGTTTCACGTCAAAGATCGGCGCGGCGGCGGCAAAGCCGGAGAGCCGGAGAAAATCGCGGCGGTTAAAACAGCCTCTGGCGGCGCGGCGTTCCATGCCTCCGCTATTGAGGATATCGAACGCCGCTCAGTATCTTAGAACCGCCGATCAGAACGCGAACTTCAGCCCAAATTGAATCAGGCGGGGAGTATTGACTGTGGAACTGACGACTCCAAACGTCGTACTGCCAAACGATGTGTTCGGTGGCCCGAACTGCGGACGATTGAACAGATTGAAGAACTCGCCGCGGAACTCAAGATACATTCGCTCTGAGGGACCGAAGGTTGTCCTCTTGAATGCTGCAAAGTTCCAATTATTCACGCCATCCTGGCGAAGATGAGGATCTACGCGTGCCTCGTCACCAAAACCATATGCGGGAGGAGCTGTGAAACAGGCCGTGTTGAACCATTCGTTAAGTCTCTGTTCGGGGCTGCCAGATTCCGACCCATTGCACCCACTGACGACATTAGGCCTCAGGGTTCCGATACCCAACCCTAGCGCGGAGAGCGGCGTGCCCGTACTACTGCTGAGCTTCAAAGGAAACCCGGTCTGGAAGGTCGTAGTGCCGTCGATACCCCAGCCGGATATGAGCTTGCCCGTGAACCCACTTGCATTGCTCAGGAACTTGTGGCCCCTTCCGAACGGCAGGTCGAGCACGTAACTAATCACCAAAAGTTGTCTCACATTCTGCGAGGAGAGGGAGCGTTCGTTGGAAAGGTTGTTCCAGTCTTGAATTGCGCCCGTGCCGCCGGTTGTGCCGCCCTCCAGCCAAGACGTGAGGGTGTCGGTGTTACTGATCAGTTTGGCATTTGTATAAGCGACCAGCAGCGTCCCCCCTGCCGAGAATCGTTTCTGCAGGGTCGCTTGCAGCGCATTGTAACTGCTGTAGCAGCAGCCATAGCCTTGCAGATTGAGTCCGCTCCATTCCGGATAGGGCCGATCGAGTTGACCCTGAATCAGGTGTCCGGGCCCCAAATTTCCAGGCAGAGGCAAACTAAACGGATAAGTTGAGACAGTCTGAGCGATCGTGACCGGCTGGCCCGCCGCGTACTGCTGCGCAGCCTGATTCACGAAGCTGTCGGGGATCTGGTCTATGTTTGTGTTGAATTGCGGCAGATGTACGCCGTGAGAGCCAGCGTAAGCGACATCCGCAAAGAAGCCGCCGGGCAGTTGCCGCTGGATGTCCAAATTCCACTGCTGGACATAGCCTGAATTCTGCACCGTGTAGCCAGTCGCACTTAAAGGCGACTGCTGCAGGCCATAGACCGATACGTTGGGCTGCGGATTCCGGCCAGGAGGAACAACCAAACTAGGCCCAAACGGACCCGAAGTAGCGCAACTAAAATTAGCCGCCCCGGGCGCCGCCAGAGTACAGTTACTCGCGTTGAGAGTGCTCGCGGGGTATAGCCCTTGGTTGTTGCTGGCGAAGAAGGGCGAGGTCCCGCTGTTCGCCACGTCGGCGTACGGATTTACACCGAACGAAACGAAATTGGGAATAAAGAAAATGCCATACCCCCCACGGAGGACGGTTTTGGAGTCAGGGCTGTAGGCAAACCCCACCCGAGGCGCGAAGTTTGTTTTAGAAAGCGGCAGGTTGTTTCTGCTTTTGTCCGTACCAGTATTAACCAGGAAGAGGTCACCTGGGCAGGGGCTGCCCGGGACGCCGTTGCAACCCGTCACACTCGCGTTTGCAACACCCGGATTGAAATAAGTCAACCGGTTATAGCGCTCTGACCACGGCCCTTGAAGCTCGTACCGAAGTCCAAGGTTCAGAGTCAGCTTGTTCGTGATGTGCCAGTTGTCGGCAAAATACAGGGCACGATAGGTCTCTTTCCCGGCGACCGGCTGCGAAATAACCAGGTTGCCAGTGGTCTGATTGCCAAACGCAGCTCCGGCTCCGAGGCCGAATCCGAGCAAATAATCAGCGAAATCGAGCCCGCCGGTTGCGCCCGTCGCATTTCGTGCCAAGCTCTGTGTCCAGGAACCGTTAAACGAAATGATTCCGCCGCCATTGTTGGTCTGAAGGTAGTTGTCGTAAGTAAATTGAAGCTGGCCGCCAAAGACGAACGTGTGGCGTCCCCGAACCATGGTGACTTGCGGAGAAAGGTTGTACATCGTGTCGTAATCGGCGATGGCGCTCTGTCCTTGACTACAGCTCACGAGCGTGTCGCTGACACCCATGCAAGGGGTCAGCGGGTTGAGCTCGATGGGGGGAACCACGGTGTTGTATTCCGCCGGCCACCCTTGCTTGGTGACATCGAAACCCTCGTTTTTCGGCGTGCGCAGGTATGTAAAGCGACCAACGCTGCCATTCAGGTTAAAGGTGGTCGTCGGAGTAATCACGTACGTATACCCCATAGCAAGGCTCTTGCTGTTGGTGTCCTCTTCACAGCGGTCTTTACAAAGACCGGTGCCAAACGGATCCTGGGCCAAGCTCAGCAATTTCCAATAGCTGAATCTTCCAAAAACTTGCTGCCGCTCCGTAATGTTCTGGTCAACGCGAGCGGTGTATTGATCCGTATTCCCACCTCCGCTCGCCGCCGTGGTGAAGTTGTTGGTCAACGCGCTAGTTGTTGGCAGCGGGAATAGGCTGAGCAAATACGTGGAGGTCGGATTGATGCGCGTTGCTGGAATAATATTGCCGGGGAATGCGGTACGGCCACAAGTGCTCGAAGCCGGACAATTCGGATTTACCGATAGTGGGTCATAGATCGTCGGGAGCCCGGGCGCGGAAAAGTTTCCCGTTCGCTCGGCCGGCGTCATAACGGTGGTCGTGTAGACCGTGCCCATACGCAGCCGGAATCCTTCGTAGGCACCGAAGAAGAAAGTTTTGTTCTTGATCGCTGCTCCGCCGATCGTTCCCCCAAATTGGTTCTGAGTGAACGGCGGGGCCTTATTGGGTCTCCCGCTCTGAAGTTCGGAGGTCTTGTTAAAAAACTCATTCGCATTGAGGACCCGGTTGCGCAGGTATTCGTATAGCTCGCCGTGCAATTCGTTGGTTCCCGACTTCGTGCTCATATTAATCACGCCGCCGGCGAACTTACCCCATTCGGGTCCCAGGTTGTTGTACTGGACCTTGAATTCCGAGACCGAATCCTGAGTCGGAACGATAAGCGGCAGGTTGATATAGCCGGTATTAAGCGGTTCGCCGTCCAGATAGATGGCACCCTCGTTCGCAAAGGAGCCCCCGATCTGGTAATTCGCGAAATCGAAGGGATTCTTGCCGACTACCGTGCCAAGCGTGTTTCCTTGCGGAACCACAGAGGGAGTAATAGTGGTCAGGTTGAAAATGTTGCGGCCGTTTAACGGAAGCTCATTGGCCTCGCGCGTTTCCACAACCGTGCCCAGAGAGGAAGTCTCCGGCTGGAGTAACGGAGTTTGCGCGGTCACCTCCACAACTTGGCTTACGTTTCCGAGCTGCATGACGGCGTCGATGTGGGCGGTCTGATTGACCTCCACAACAACTTCAGGCCGCGAGTACTTCTTGAAGCCTGTCTTCTCGATATCGATGCTGTAGCGCCCTGGGAGCAGGTTCGGAAACAGATACAGTCCGTCAGTTGCAGTAGTTTGGGTGCGCTTTTCCGAAGTGCCGAGATTGGCTAGAGTGACTTGCGCCTCAGCAACAGCGCTTCCGGAAGGATCTGTTACTGAGCCTGTAATTGACCCATATGTGGTCTGAGCTCGTAAAGGTAAGCTCAGCGTAATTAAAAGGAGGGCGAGGAACCAGGCCACAAAGACACCTGTGGCTCGGAAACTCTTAGGTTTCATAGACTGACCCCACATCCTGATCACGAGCAGAGAGCCAGTGACCTTGCCCGATTTCTATCAGAAGGAATTGGCCGTGTCAACTCAAGAAGCGCTCAATTTATTTAGGTTGAGTAAATGTTATGTAAAACGGGTCGCCAGTCTCGATCGAATGGGGATATGCTGGACGCAAAGGCTGTAAGGGGAAGGTCGAAAAATGTCTTGGCAGATGACCCGCCGTCCGGCGGCGGTTGTGGTGTTGTTGTTCGTTTCGGCGGTGTTAGCGGTTGCTCAGGTAGACACCGGTTCGATACTCGGAACGGTGAAGGACACAAGCGGGGCCGTCGTCCCAGGCGCGACGGTAACGCTTAGGAACGAAGATACGGGTTTAGTCCAAACCACGACAAGTGGCTCGGCGGGCGAATATGCGTTCTCGCCCGTTAAGATTGGCCACTACTCTGTTGTCGGGGAGTTCAGAGGATTCCAACGCGTTGAACATCCGCGGGTTTCGGTGGATGTGCAGCAGCGGGTGGTGGTTGACCTTGTGCTCTCTCCCGGCCAAATGACGCAGACCGTTGAGGTGACCGGCGAACCGCCCGCATTACAGACACAAGATGCTTCCGTGGGACAGGTGGTCGGGCAGCGCTCCGTGAACAACCTGCCGCTGAACGGCCGCAATTTCACATTTCTCGCTCAGCTCTCGGCGGGAGTCACTCAGGGCCAGCAGGACACGCGTGGCCTGGGCGCGAGCGGCAGCTTTTCGGCTAACGGAGAGCGGCCTGCTCAAAACAATTACCTACTCGACGGCATCGATAACAATACCAACTTGGTGGATTTCTTGAACGGCACGGCTTTTGCCGTGAAGCCGCCGGTGGATGCCATTGCAGAATTCAAGGTGGAGACAAATAACTACAGCGCCGAATCCGGGCGCTCGGCGGGCGCCATCCTGAACGCAACCATCAAATCCGGAACCAACCAGATCCATGGGAATCTCTGGGAGTTTCTGCGCAACGACAAGTTGGATGCCGCTAACTTCTTTGAGAATGCCGGCGGCATTCCAAGAGGAGAATATCGACAGAACCAGTTCGGGGCCACGATTGGCGGGCCGATCCTTAAGAATAAGTTGTTTTACTTCGGAGATTACGAAGGAACACGAATTCGCCAGGCGCTACCATCGGTAAACACCGTTCCCACTGCGCTCGAGCGCAGCAGCGGGTATACGAACCTCTCGGAGCTGCTTACGCAAGGTGGTACCCGCGCGGATGTGCTCGGACGAACATTCGCCCTCGGACAAGTTTTCGATCCCTCCACCACACGCGCTGTAACGTGCGGAGTGCCCGATACAGTCACGGGGATAATCGTTCCCTGCAGCGGGGCGCCTGCGGGGACGCAGGTCGGTTTTGCCCGCGAGCCGTTCCCGGGAAACATCCTTCCCGCTAACCGGCTCGACTCGAATGCGATCAACCTGCTCAATCTTTACCCCGCTCCGAACAACCCATCGCTCTTCAACAATTTCACAACCAATCCGGTCCTGCGCAATGACGTGAATCAGTTCGACGTTCGCGTCGATGCCAACTTCAGTGAGAAAGACAGCATCTTTGGACGTGTCAGCTATTCCGATAACCCGCAGTTTATTCCCGGCCCGTTCCCAGGCATCGCGGACGGAGGAGCGTTTTACCAAGGGAACCAAACTGCCAAGACTACCAACGCCGCACTGAGTGAAACTCACCTCTTCTCGCCAACGCTGGTGAACGAATTCCGCGCGGGATTTAATCGCATTAACACGTCCCGTTTGCAGCCCAATGCAGACACTCTTGGCATTCCTGCTCAGTTCGGCATCCAAGGCGTCCCACAGCTCCCTTCGAATGGCGGCCTGGGTTCCATTTTCGTTCAAGGATTGACTACGCTCGGGAGCAATCAGTTTCTGCCATCCATCGAATACAGCAACACGCTGCAGTTCACGGACAATTTGACAAAGCATCTTGGAAGACAAACACTCAAAACGGGCTTTGAGTTTCAGAAACTGAGGTTTTCAATCCTACAACCGCCATCAGGCCGGGGAACCTGGGCGTTCAGCGGCGTGTATACTGAAATCCCGAATACCGTAAGCGGCACAGCACCCAGTGCGACTGGCGGCAACACGGGGTTAGCGCAGATGCTGCTAACGCCAATTCCTGGCACCGTCCCGGGTGCCGCTGACTACGTTGGTGGTGCTGATGCGGTATCAGCTTCAGACTACGCCAACACCGACATGAAACGCAGTTATTACGGCGCCTACTTCCAAGACGACATACAGGTTAACCCAAAATTAACTGTGAATCTGGGTCTGCGCTATGAATTCTTTGGCCAGCTCATTGAGCGTTATGGAGCACAGTCGAATTTCCTTCCCTCAGGAACGAGTGCTCCGGCGCTGTTTCTATTGACTCAGCAGCGGTGCAATACGCCTCTTTCACCGGATTTTTACGCTGCGGCCAAAGCCGACAACATCCAGATTGCCTGCTCCGGCGTCCCGGGTTTAGGACATACACAGGTACCTAATTTCTCTCCGCGCGTCGGATTTGCGTACCGGATCCTACCCAAGCTGGTCGCCCGCGGCGGGTACGGAATGTTCTTCGGGGGATTCGAGAACTCGGTCATTGAAACGTATGTCGATTTCCCATTCCAATTCACGCTGTCGTATCCGAATTTGGTCCCCAATGCACCCATCACGTTCGGGAATGGCTCCATCGGAACACTCGAGACCGGACTGACGGGAATTCCGCTGACGTCAGCGGCAGCCGAACCGGGGGGTGTTTCGTTTACGGGCGAAGATTACAACCTCAAGACCCCCTACACGCAAGGCTATAATTTCACGCTGCAGTATGAGCTCACGCCAAATAACACAATCTCAGCCGGATATGTAGGAAATACGGTCCGTCACCTGGGCTCTTACACGAACCCGAATTCTCCCCGTGAGATACTTCCGCCTGGGCTCAACTACTTCGCCTACTCGCCCTACCCGGATTTCACAAGCAACATCACTTACACCAGCTTCGCCGCAGACAGCTATTACAACTCCCTTCAGGTCAACTATGAGCGTCGATTTAGCGTTGGTCTGAGCATGCTGGCGAATTTCACGTGGTCCAAATGCCGGACGGATGCGGTAGATGTCCTCAACGGCACGGCTCTTATGGGATACCGTGCGCCTTTCCTTCCCGGTTTCGGGCTTCAGGGGGACTACGGCCTTTGCGACTTCGATATTCCGAAGGCATTTCATTTCAGTGGTACATACGACCTGCCGTTCGGCCATGGCCGGCAGTTCCTCAGTAATAGCTCAGGATTCGTGAACGCTGCATTCGGTGGCTGGAGCACAAACTGGATTTTGACGCTTCAGGACGGTCAGCCGGGCACTGTACCATGC
>JAFATG010000342.1 GCA_019244055.1 Acidobacteriaceae bacterium
GTCGGATCTCTGTGCCCAGCGGTTTTATCGGGCGCTGCGCCATCTAGACGTTCCGCTTCAGGTTGCACTTGGCATTGCGCTCTTTGCGCTCGGCGGCTGGTCCTGGGTAATCTGGGGCATCTTCGTCCGGCTGGTCCTCGCGTACCATTCAACTTGGCTAGTCAACAGTGCGGCTCACACCCTCGGCTACCGCACGTTTCGCACCGGGGACCGTTCCACGAACTGTTGGTGGGTCGCCTTACTTACGTTTGGTGAAGGTTGGCACAATAACCATCATGCGTTTCCATTTTCGGCGCGGCATGGTTTGCATTGGTTCGAGATCGACATGACGTGGTGGCATGTCAGAGGTCTCGCACTCCTGCGCCTGGCAGATCGAATCAAAATTCCCAGCAAAGCAATGCAGCATCGGCTGCGCCAGACGGCGCACGGTGTATCTTAAGGCCCCGTTTCATAAGCATCCGCGGCCGTCTTGCTGCCTCGTCCAGACGTCGAACGTGCATCACGTATCGCGGTGCCTCGGCCATTCGTTCAATGCGATACGAACCACCAATGGCGATGACTTATGCTCCCGTCGCCAGCGCTACTGCGGCGCGATCCTTATATTTCGCTAGTTCTAAGCCGGTGTATGCCTGCGCGGCCGCGGCACACAAGTGTTCAAGCGTTTCAACCTCGTCGGGATCCAGTTTCGTCCCATCTCGATGGATGCCATAAACAGCAAACGAAGTGAGGTGATTGCCTTGAAAGAGCGGCACGGCGACCGTTGGTGCGCCGCCGTTTGCCCGAAACGGCTCCGAAAGATGCGCATTGAGATCCCCAACGTCGATCTTTGCACGTTCGGCAAGCATGAAGCGAACCAGATCGTGATCCCGATCGAGCGGCGGGACCGCTGCCGCGTCCCAACCGCGCGCATGCCGCACGGTGTACGTGTGGCCGGCGACGCCATAGAGAGCCGCGGCAGTCAAATCCAACTTTAAGTACGGATCCCCTACGATGGCGTTATCAATCGCCTCTTCGCTTTGAGCAAATGTCAAACTGTGGGCTACGCGACGAAGATATGTTTCGGCGTTATACTTACGCCGAAAGAGCACGAAGTCTACAACTGACTCCATCCATCCGTATATACGGTGAAAGACAAAAGCTAGGGCGATAGTCACGGCGGCGTCGATGACCATCGCAACGCGAACCTCGCTAAGATACGAGCTGGTTAACCAATCAACGGCGCCGATCACACCGACAAGAACCGTCGTTAAGATAGCGTAGACCACCGTCCGGCTTATTACAAAGCGAACGTCGATCACATGCCGCTTGCCGATCGCATACATAAGAGCCAGAGGCATCACTACCGTCAGATCGCCCGCAACAACGCTCAACCACCGAGTATCTCCTTGCGCGAGGACATTACGGAGGTCGTTCATCACGACGCCGAAGATGATCGCAAATGCCGCCCAGCCGAAGCGCGCACGCTCGTCATGCTCCATCGCGAAAAGCCGGCTCACAATCACGATTGCCGTCAAGACGGTGAACGCTTCATCAACAAAATTCACCGGGATCTGGGAAATGACGGCTTTGGTCTGAAGCGTGTTGATCACGGTAAGTAGCATGCCGGCGATTGCAAGCGCCGCCACCAGGTTGAACGCGATGCGGCGCCATCCGTGAGTTACGCGACTGTCCGGAACTAGGATCGAAAAGACAAGCAGCACCGCGCCGGCAGCAGACACACCGAAGTCGAGCGGTGCTGTCGCAATCAAATAGAATGGCGGCGACAGGATGCTCCAGACTTGGTCTGCCGCCAACGAGGGCGCGTTCCAAAGGCAGTAGACATAAAAGAGCCATGTCATGAGACCGGGCCGCGCCAGTACGAGAGCGATTCCTGTGATGTAGAAGACCAAAACCACCAAAGCCCGTAGCGCCGATAACGCCTTGGTGCCGTAAGCGTTGGGAACCGGCGGACCGACATCTGCTACAAACGTGATCCTCTTGATCACGCCATCGCGATGCACGCACGTCGATATTTGCGTGCCTGCAGCGTATCCCGGAACGTTGCCTAATGCGGGCAATATCAGCAGTGCGTAATCCCGCGAATTGAGACACCCTAGCACGTCGCCGGTCCGCAAGCCGGCGCGGTACGCCGGCGAACCAGGGCTGACCCTGACAATATTCGGTTGTATCAACGCCCCCGTCTTAATGACTTCAAGCCCGGTATTGATTCGCGAGGGGCTCATGAACATCGGTGGCGCGAAAACGAGGAAATAGAACGCCGCGACACCGATCGCAATAAACGCCCGAAAAATACGCATGATGTCGTCCTCTCGGCGGGTCTACAGACGTCCGGCTTATTTCATTGCACTTCGGTGTTTGAAGTCCGTTGTTGGCAGCCGGGCTAAGACGGCCGCAAGGTTTGGTTCCCTTTCCACGAAGGGTACGCGACCAATTTACTCCGCCGCAAGAAAGGCCGCACCGATGTTTCGTTCTTTAAGACTTGCGATTGTGGCCGGCATTTGTCTCAGCACTACATTGCCGGCTCTCGCTGCGACGATGAAGCCATCGCAAGTCGTTGCCAAAGCCGCGTCTCTAG
>JAFATG010000054.1 GCA_019244055.1 Acidobacteriaceae bacterium
AGTCCTCCTTCCAGCGTTTGCGAAAACGGCGGAACAGCTCGCGGGCCTCGCCTGCCGAGCCGGCCAGATAAATGGCCTGAGCGCCTGCTTTCAGCTCGTCGTAATCGCGTTTCCTGGCCTTCTCGAGGATGTTGCGCATCTTATGGACCCAACAGCGCTGATGCAGCACTCGGGGGTAGACGATTTGCAGGGCGGCCGCCAACCCCGGACAACCATCGGTGATGATCAACTGCAGTTGTTTGCCGATTAAACCGCGTCGGTAGAGATCCTGCAACAAACCTTCCCAGGCCTGCTGACTCTCACCCGAGCTGCGCTGAAAAGCGAGCAGATGGCGCGTGCCATCGTGCTTGACTCCATAGGCCACCAACATCTGTACACGTTTGCGTCCGCCAGGCCGACGAACCCGCAAACTCACGCCGTCCAGAAACAGGTAGACCCATTCATCGCTTAGTTCCGCAGAATGGAACTGCCTCACCGCGTCGTCCAGTTCGCGGGTGAGCTTGGAAACCGTCTGTGCGCTGACCGGCTCACCCGTCACCGTGGCCACAATCCGGCCCACCTGGCGCGTCGAGATCCCGCACAGAAAGGCCTCGCGAATGAGCATTGCAATATCCCCGCACGTCGCTCAAACTTCTCCAGCCCGCGTGGCAGGAAGTTCTTTCCTCGCGTCCGCGCAATCCGTAGCCGAATCGTTCCCAACCGCGTCACGTACTCCCGCTCGTAAAAACCGTTCCGGTAATCCGCCCGCGTGCTCGGCTCCGCACGGTCACACCAGCCGGTCTTCATATAGCTGTCGCGCTCACGCAGCGATTGTGCCTCCAAAACTGTTTCCAGGCCAGCCGCGTTTTCCCGTACAAATCGCCCCAGAAGCTCTCTTTAAATCCTTCAGAAAATGCTCAAACTGCTCGCTGACTCGTATCGGTGTTATCTTTGCCATGGGTGTAAGCTTCCTTTCCAGGTCTGGTTTTGCTTGCTAGGCGAAACCAACTTACACCCCCTTCGCCTTTTACACAGCCGAATTTACATCACCGAGGGCTTTCGGGTAGGAAAGAGCTGGCTGTGGAAACCTTCGCTCGCCCAGGGTTCCGTGATCTACACTTTCAGGAAGACAACGCTGTTTCAGGGCTACACTTGTTGGCGAACAAGACTACAGACTACATTGACTTGAGACGCACTCACAGGCTGTTAGCCGCACCCGTGTGGTGTTGTCCGAATTGACCAGAATGGCGTTCGATTCATGGCTGAAGCGGAGCTCCGGAAGCGGATCGCGGTGGATACCACGAAGGCATTCCAGGCCACCACATGCAGATCTCAATTGCGCAGGAACTCCTCACATTGCCGCCATTTCGCCAACATGCAAATTTCACGGCATTCGTCGAAGGATGGGCACTCTATGCGGAGCGCTTAGGCAAGGAAGTCGGGTTCTATCAAGTCCTTATTCCGATTTCGGCCGCTTGAACGACGAACTCTTACGTGCATGCCGTCTCGTGCTCGACACCGAGTCCATTACAAGCGGTGGAGCCGTGAGCAGATGGTTCAATTCTTTCGGGGCCACTCCGGCGAAACCGAGCCTAGCATCCAAGCTGAAACTGACCGGTATATCGCAATTCCCGGTCAAGCGCTTGCGTACAAGCTAGGGCAGCTGAAATTTCTCGAGTTGCGCGAGCGCGCAAAGGAGAAACTAGGAGCGGGATACGACGTTCGGGGGTTCCATGACGAGATGCTGAATGGAGGAGCGCTGCCGTTACACGTGCTGGACGCGCGAACGAACGAGTGGATCGCCCGGGTAAAGATGGGGAAGGTCAAGGCCGGGCAATAAAAAGACAGGCTTGTGATTAGCTGGCGCGCCCGGAGAGGCTCGAACTCCCGACCTAATGATTCGAAGTCATTCGCTCTATCCAACTGAGCTACGGGCGCGCTGTGCCTTCATTATACGGATGCGAACATGGAAGCAGCCACGCGAAGCCGCGCTTTCCACTCACCTCCGCCATGATCCCAACCGGCCTCGAGACTGAAGTCAAAATCCGCATCGCCGATCCCGCCCAGATCCTACCAAAACTTCCGAGTGCAGGATTTGAGCCATCTTCTCCTCGCCAGTTCGAGTCCAATACCCTGTACGACACGCCCAGCCACGCTCTCCGTGAATCGGGCGTTCTTCTCCGTTTGCGCCAGTTTGGCAGCACCGCGGTAATCACCTGGAAAGGGCAGGGCGAGCCCGGCCCTTATAAGAGCAGGCCCGAACTCGAAACCAGCATCGGCTCTATCGAGGTGATGGAGAAGATTCTGAATCGCCTCGGCTATGAAGCCATCTTTCGTTATGAGAAATTCCGTAGCGAGTTCCGCGAGAGGCAGCAGGAGGGCCCTTCGGGAGGAGTTCTCACAATTGATGAAACGCCGATCGGCAATTTTCTCGAACTGGAGGGCCAGGGAGACTGGATCGATCGGAATGCTGCCCAACTCGGATTCAGCGCGCAAGATTACATACTGCAGAGCTACGGGTTGCTCTATCTCGAGGATTGCGGGCGCCGCGGCGTGCAACCCACCCACATGACCTTCGCGTCATAAAGACAATGACTTGCCTAGAGGTTAGCGGACCGTTTTCTAGAATAGGTTGAAATGGCAGAGACTTTAATCGCCGGCGCGGCTGCAGTCGAGCAGGCGGCTGCCGGGCTTCGACGGATACGTGAGGAAATCGGTCGAATCATAGTCGGTCAGACGGACGTTATTGATGGAGTCTTAATCTGCCTGCTCGCGGGTGGCCATGTTCTCCTCGAGGGCGTGCCTGGATTGGGCAAGACTACCCTCCTTCGCACCTTGGCTCGCGTCCTCGACCTTCGCTATTCGCGGATTCAATTCACGCCCGATCTGATGCCGGGCGATATTGTCGGCACGATGGTGATGGAGAACGATGAGCACGGCCACAAAGCGTTACGCTTTCAGCCGGGGCCGATTTTTGCCAATCTTGTTCTCGCCGACGAGATTAATCGAGCCACGCCCAAAACGCAGTCCGCTCTCCTCGAAGCCATGCAGGAGCGCACCGTCACCAGCGGCAATAATACCTATTCTCTCGACCTGCCGTTCCTCGTAATGGCGACTCAGAACCCGATCGAGATGGAGGGCACATACCCGCTTCCGGAGGCGCAGCTCGATCGCTTCCTGATGAAGATTCTCGTCACCTATCCCTCTCGCGAAGACCTCAATCGGATTGTCGAGCTAACCACGCGTCGCGAAGAAGCCGAGTTAAGGCATGTCATGGATCGCGAACAGGTCAGCAGACTTAGGTCTGTCTGCAAACAGGTAATCGTCGCGCCTCATGTACAGCATTACGCGATCGAACTGGTCATGGCGACGCAGCCCGGTACGTCCGATGCGGCAGCCATCACGAACCGGTACATCCGTTATGGCAGTTCGCCGCGCGGCGCTCAGGCGCTGATCGAATGCGGCCGGGTTCTTGCCCTCATGCGCGGGCGGCTTCATCTCAGTATTGAAGATGTCACCGCAATTGCTCCCGCCGTTCTGCGCCATCGCATCATTCTCAACTTCGATGCTCATGCCGATGGAGAGACCACCGAGACCATCCTGCAAAAGATCCTGAATGGATTGGCGGCGAACCCGTAACAGTTAGCGTCCATGCCGGAACCGCTAGTCGATCGCGAATTCTTGGAAAAACTAGAGCGGCTCACACTGCAGTGGCAAAAATCGTTCTACGGGCTGGTGGGCGGCCACAATTCCTCGCGATTCCCCGGCCCCGGCCAGGAATTTCTGGATCACCGGAATTTTCATCACGGTGACGATCTGCGCGCGGTGAACTGGCGCGCCTACATGCGTTTCGAAAAGCTCTTCCTGAAGATGTTCCAGGTTGAGCCGCGTGTTCCAGTACGTCTCCTGCTCGATACGAGTGTTTCGATGACGATGGGCGCAGCTAGCGGCGACCTGACAAAGTTCGATTATGCTCGCAAGCTGGCGGCCGCCCTTGTCTACGTCGGTCTGGTGCGGTTAGACAGCATACTGCTGCAGCCGTTCTCTACGCGCTTGCTCGATCCGTTTCCCTCGGGCGGGGGCCGTCACCGTTTTCAGCCTGCCGAAAACTTTTTACGAGGCTTGCGCGCGCAAGGCCGCACGAATTATTTCGAACTGGCTCGCGACTACCTCACCACGTACGCTCAGCGGGGCCTGACAATTATCATTTCCGATTTCCTTGACGATACAGATTGTCTGCGGCCTCTCCAGTACATTGCTGACTTCGGCCACGAGCTCTTGCTTTTGCAGATTTGGAGCGACGAAGATCGCAGGCCAAGCGGCCGAGGCGAGCTGGAGCTGATCGATATCGAATCGGGCGCTCACGCGAAAGTTATTCTCGACGATCGCGCGAGAGAGGAGTATACGCAAGCGTTCGACGAGCACGCGGAACAAATAAAACGCCTCGCTCTGCGCAATGGCGGACGCTACGCCGGCTTTTCGACCGGTATTCCCGTCGAAGATGTTGTTTTCGGGCCGCCATTTGCGGTCTCCCGTATCCAGTAGTTCAATGTTTTTTTTAAATCTGACGGCGGCCGAGTTTTTTGTCCTACTGGGCACCTTGGCGTCGCTCATTACAGCGCTTTACCTGCTGGACAGAGCCAAGCGCCGTAAGGTTGTTTCTACTCTCCGCTTCTGGAGTCAGGCGATGCACGCCGAGGAGCGCCAGAGCCGGAAGAGAATGCGCGATCCGTGGTCTCTCGTGCTGCAACTCGCCAGCTTGCTCCTGCTAGTGTTGGCGATTGCGCAATTGCAGTGGGGCTCGCGCGAGCACCGCGGTAGCGATCACGTCCTCGTCCTAGACACCAGCTCCTGGACAGCCGCGGGAACCGGGCAGGGAGCCGTGCTCGATCGTGAAAAGCTCCTGGCGCGACGCTATCTCGCCACTTTGCCAGCCAGAGATCGGGTCATGGTTCTGCGGGCCGACGCGCTCACGACGCCGGTCACGCCGTTCACTGAAGATCGCCCAAAGCTCCATCAGGCAATCGACCAGTCTGCGTCCGCATTTTCGGCGCTCAATATCGAACGGGCTCTCGAATTCGCGTCTCTGGTGCAGCGTTCCTCAGGCGGCGGGCCCGGGGAGATCGTGTACATCGGCCCGGAAATGGTCGACAGCACTAGCGCGCGTGTGCCGAACCTGGCAAATCTGCGTGTCGTGCCGGTGGAGATCAATCGCGACAACTGCGGCATTCGGCGGCTTGTTGTTCATCATAGCGATGAGGATCGCAATGCTTGGATGGCCAGCGTAACCGTGAAGAATTACGCGGCGGCTCCTCGAACGATCCGTCTCGAAGTTCGCTTCGCTGGAACCGCGTTTGCGCCTCGCGTTCTGCGGCTCGCGCCCGCGGAGGAGAGGGAGGTGGAGTACGCTTTTGTCACAAACACTGCCGGGGCTCTTATCGCGCAGGTTCGGCCTGACGACGACCTCGAAGCCGACAATCGGGCCGAACTCTGGCTGCCCCGGAACGAGACCCTCCGGATCGTCGCGTTCACAGATCGTCCGGAGCTGCTCAGCCCGCTGTTTGCGGCTAATCATCGTCTCGATCTCACTTTCGCGCCAGTCTCCGCGTATACACCCAAACCCGCAGCCGATCTGGTCATTTTGGACCAGTTCTCTCCCTCCGAGCCGCCGCGGATTCCTTCTCTCTGGATTGCTCCCACGGAAGACCACTCGCCGTCGCCAGTCAAGAGTGTCGTTGCGGACGCCACCATCGATCGCTGGTCTCCCGGCACTCTGCTCAGCGGCGACCGTTATGCCAAGGATTTTCACCTTGCACGAGCAGAGGTGTTTGAAACCTTCCCTGGTGACCTAACCATCGGGAGTGTTGCTCAAGGCCCGGTTGTCCTCGCCAGGCCCGACTCTGGGCTGCGCAAAAGACTCGCTCTCGTCGGCTTCGATCCTCTCTCCGAGAGCGTGCGGTTCCAGATCACGACTCCGCTCCTCTTCGCCGACCTGCTTCGATGGCTTTCGCCCGAAGTGTTCCGCATTGTAGATGCCACTGCGGATCACGTGGGCATTCTCAACGTTTCCCTCAACGAAGGCGAACGACCCGATCAGCTCAGGGTTACTGGAGACAAAGGTGCCGCGGTGCCGTTCACTTTGAACGGTCGTGCCCTTCAGGTCTTCACGACCAGACCTCAACAAATTCATATCGCATCGAATGATCGTGATCGGATCTTTTCGCTCACTCTTCCTGAAGTCGCCGAATATTCCTGGACGGCGCCCCCAGCCAGCGCAAGCGGCCTGCCGGCTCCGGCGCGGCTCTCTCCCTCTGCCATCGACCTTTGGAGATGGCTTGCCATCCTCGGTGGCGTCGGCCTGCTTCTCGAATGGCTGCTGTACGGCCGGCATCGCCGCCAAGCTCCGCGTCCCCGGCGCCCCCCGGAGGCCTACGCCCCGAGTTCCGATCGCGCACGAGAGTTGGTTGCGAAATGAGCTTTGTCCACCCCTGGTTTCTGTTGCTCAGTTTCGCGCCAGTTTGCTGGGTTGTTTATGCCTGGTCGTCTGCAGCGCGGCGTCGTGAGCTTCTCCTAAAAGCAGCAAGCTTCGCTGCCATTCTCATTGCGCTTTCGGAACCCACGGTCACGATGCCGCAGACTAGAACGGGAGCGGTTGTTCTTGTGGACACCTCTCGCAGCATTACGCGCTCCGACCTGGAGCATGCTTCGGCAATTGCCTCTGCTGTGGTCCGCGAACGGGGCCGCAATTGGGTCACCGTCATCCCCTTTGCCGAGGAGAGCCGAACTCCGGATACTGCTGAACTCAGCAATGGAATCCACTTGGTGCAAACGTCCGGTGAAGGCGGTAACGCTACGAATCTCGAGTCAGCTCTGATCGAGAGCGTCGCGCGCATTCCGGGCGGCTACATGCCCCGAATCGTTCTGCTCAGTGATGGCAACGAAAATGAAGGCAGCACTGCCCGTGCTCTCGTGCAACTCGAGCAGCTACAAGTTCCCGTTGATACGATTCCGCTTGCCGGGCGCTCGAGTACCAGCCTGCGCCTCGAATCCGTGTCCATTCCACCCGAAGCTTACGCCGGTGAACAAGTGCCAATCGATCTCACCGTTTCATCGCCCGAGAGCGCTCCTGCGATTGTCGCGGTTTCGGCTGAAGGCAAAGATCTGGGCAGAAACCCCGTCCAACTGGACCGGGGCGCCAACTTGATCCGCATCCATGCACGGCTGAACTCCACGGGCGCAACCGCTGTCTCGGGCAGTATTGACGCGGGCCGGCTGGGAGAACTGCCTTTTGAGCAAGCGATCACGCTCCGCCGGGCGAAGGTTCTGTTTCTGTCGCAAGATCCTGCCGGAATGGATACGAATTTCCTTCAAGCTCTTCAGGAAGCCGACCTTGATCTATCGCGCGACGCAGCGCTGCTGAACGGCGATTTGAATGATATCCAACTAGTCGTTCTGAACAATCTCGATCTGAACCTGCTAACTAAAGCGCAAAAGGAGAATCTCGAGAGTTACGTGCAAAAAGGCGGCGGATTGCTTCTGATCGGCGGGGAACGCCAGGTCTACAAGCCGGACAAGCAGCTTGATGCGCTCGACCGTGCTTTGCCTGCCAAACTCGCTCCGCCGGAAACGTCGCAAGGGACGGCCGTCGCGCTCATCATCGACAAATCTTCTTCTATGGAGGGGCGGAAGATTGAGCTGGCGCGTCTCTCAGCGATCGGCGTAGTCGACCATCTCCGGCCCACCGATACTATCGGGGTTCTCATCTTCGACAATTCCTTCCAATGGGCCGTTCCTATGCGCCGCGCCGAAGATCGAGGACTTATCAAGCGCCTCATCTCCGGTATCACGCCGGACGGCGGCACCCAGATCGCGCCCGCTTTAGCCGAGGCTTACCACAAGGTTCTGCCTTCGCGCGCCACGTATAAGCACATCGTTCTGCTGACGGACGGGATCTCCGAGGAGGGCGATAGTTTCGACTTGGCGCGAGAAGCCGCCCAGCATGATGTCACAATTTCGACCGTCGGCTTGGGGCAGGACGTGAACCGGTCCTATTTGGAAAAAGTAGCGGCTGCTTCGGGAGGCCGCAGTTACTTCCTGAACGAGCCGCAGGGGCTCGAACAAATTCTGTTGAAGGATGTGCAGGATTATAGCGGCGCAACGGCTGTCGAAAAATCGCTCAAACCGATAGTGGAACAGCAGGTGGAAGTGCTCGATGGGACTGGGATGGAGGATGCGCCTCCACTGAGAGGATACGCGCGGTACACCGCGAAACCCGGCGCGGAAAACATTCTAGCAGTCGATGAACAAAAGAAAGATCCTCTATACGTTCGCTGGCAATATGGGTTGGGTCGGGCGGCGGTGTTTGCATCTGATGCCAAGAGCCGTTGGGCCGAGCAATGGATCACATGGCTAGGGTTCGATAAATTTTGGATCAATGTAAGCCGGGACCTCCTGACTCGCAGCAATCGTAGCGAAGCGACCGCCCAATACGATGCGGCGGACGGAGACATCTCGGTGACCTATCGCTTAGCCGACGAATTGCCCGAGCCTGGCGCGGTTCCGCAAATTTTCGCACTCGGCCCGGCGGGCTTTCAGCAAGCTGTCACTCTGGATAAGGTTGCTCCGCGCCTCTTTCGGGGTCGTGTGCGGATCGGCCGTCAGACGGGCCTGTTCCGCATTCGACCCGTGACGGAATCCGTTGCATTCCCTGAAACCGGCTTTTACCGCCTGCAGCCGGAGGTGAACGATTTCGGGTCGAATGAGGCGTTGTTGATGCAGATCGCGAGCCGCACTGGCGGTCGCTTTAACCCGTCGTCGTCGGCGATCTTTGATGCGGGCGGCCGCGCTCTCCATACCACTTGGCGCCTCTGGCCTGCTTTGCTTGGCCTCGCGATTGCGCTCACTATCGCTGAACTCGTTTCGCGCAAATGGAGCGGCCTGGCTCAACTGTTCCGTCACACTTAGCACTCAGTTCGATTCGAGTTCGAGTATCGTCTCGAAATGATAGG
>JAFATG010000200.1 GCA_019244055.1 Acidobacteriaceae bacterium
TCTCCAATTGATCTAAAGGTTCTTGCCGTTTACCCACACGCTCACTACTTAGCCACACTCATGGAAGCGTATGCGACGCTTCCTGATGGCACTCGCAAGTGGCTGGTCCGCATTCCGCACTGGGACCTGAACTGGCAAGGCGTTTACCGGCTCAAAAATCCGCTCACGCTGCCTAAGGGAACGGTGGTGTCCATGCGATATCACTACGACAATTCCGCAGCCAATCCGATGAACCCAAATCACCCTCCAAAGCGGGTGAAAGGCGGTAACCAGGCGACCGACGAAATGAGCCATTTCTGGCTTCAGGTGCTGCCCGTGGGCGAAGGAGATCAACGCGCAGCACTCCAGGAAGCGGTGATGACGCGGCGGCTCGAAAAATATCCGGGCGATTTTGCGGCCAACTTCAACTTGGGTGATCTGATGATGGACCAGAACAACCCGAGTGCTGCTGTGCCGTACTTTCGGATGGCCGTGCTGGCCGATCCCGACAGTGCTATAGCGGCCGGCGAATTAGGGGCCGCATTGTTCGCAGTCGACAACGTTTTTGAAGCCGAACAGCAGTTTAGGCGGGCATTGGTGCTTGACCCCAAGTACACGGACGCTCGTTACAACCTCGCGAGTGTGGAAGCGAACAACGGACAGTGGGCAGATGCGGCTAAGGATTTTCAGCAAGTGTTGAACGGCAATCCCAACCACAAAAATGCGCGCCAGCACTTGGGTGAGGTGCTCTTCATGTGGGGTGACGAATTAGCTGAATCCGGCAACTACGAGCAGGCGGTACAACGTTACCGAGGTTCGCTTGCGATCCGTCCGGACGATCCGGATTTACACTTCCAACTGGCAACTGCGCTCACACAGCTTGGGCGGTTTAACGAAGCAAAAACCGAATTTGAAACCGTGCTGCGTCTCAAACCGGAATCTCAGGATGCAAGGCAAGCATTGGCCCGGATTGACGCGCGCGAACGACTCTCGGGCAAATAGGGCCAAAATCCAGCCACACACTAGTAGACTTACTAGTCGAATCAATAACGACTTTATCGTAAGTTACTTACAACAGTCTATTTAGTTGCTGCTCGCTTTTCTATAACAAAGTTCCTTCCACGTCAGATGGCTTTCTAGCCAGCGCAGAAATGAGGCGAAATGCGAATTTCAGGGCGTCAAATTTCTAAACAGCTCAATCTGTCTTTGGGTTTCTTCGTGTTTTTGGGGTTGTCCGCATATCTATGCGGGCAGACTCTTGACGGTTCTTTGGTGGGAACAGTCACAGATCCCAGTGGTGCCGTGGTTCCGAACGCCACTGTGGTTGCCACCGACGTCGGTACCGCTCAGACGCGCCAGGATACAACCGACCCCAGCGGCCGGTACAACATCGTCAACCTCCAGCCTGGGACGTATACCGTTACAGTATCCGCGGCGGGGTTTCGCAAGCTGGAACAAACGAACATTACCATTACGCCGAATACGGTCTCGCGCAGCGATGTTCGCCTCGAAGTCGGGCAGGCGACTGAACAAGTAACCGTCTCGGCTGAGGCTGTGGAACTCCAAACCGACAAGGCCGACACACATACGGAAATCAGTTCCACCGCCGTAGCGAACCTGCCAATTTCGGGCTCTGGTTATCGAAATTACCAAACACTGATTGATCTGACGCCTGGCGCTCAGCCCTCCACCTTCTATAACTCGATGACTGATGTACCCGGGATTCCGCAAAACACGCACATCAACGGAGGCAACGGTCAGACCAATATCACAACGATCGATGGAGCCGAAAGCGTAAATGTCTGGCTGCCGCAGTACACGGGTTACGTTGCCCCTGCAGAAACAATAGACGTAGTGAATGTCACGACCAGCTCGGCGGACGCTTCCCAAGGTCTGGCTGGATCGTCCGCAATTACCGTCGTAACAAAATCCGGTACGAATCAACTGCACGGCAGCGCCTTCGAGTATCACAACGACCAGCACCTCAATGCCCGGAACTTCTTTCTATCGCCCACTGCTGCCAAACCGGTGGCCATCTATAACAACTACGGCGGTAGCATCGGCGGCCGGATCGTAAAGGACAAGCTGTTTTACTTTGGCAGCTTCGACGGAACGAATCAGAAGCTGAGCGGCAATGGTTTATACACCGTGCCCACAGCCGACCAGAGAGCAGGTAATCTCAGTGCTTCCCCTACCGCGATCTACAACCCGTTCACCGGTAACCCCGATGGCTCCGGACGTAGCGTGTTCGCAGGCAAGATCATACCGGCCGCGTTAATCAGTTCGCAAGCGTTGAAGCTGCAGAGCTACTTTCCGGCTCCGAATCTTCCAGGAATAGTCAACAATTACGCTGCGACCGCCGGTCCGATTCTCAACCGCTATCAAACGGACGTCAAGGTGAACTGGAATCGCACCGAGAAGAACATGATCTTTTTCAAATACGACAATATGGTCGCAACGTCGGGCGGCAATGGCATCTTCGGTGTCGCCGGCGGCCCGACCCCGAGCGGCGATCCGGGTACTGGCCACACCACTGTTCAGGTCGCGGCCATCGGCACCACATATACGTTTTCTCCGAACGTGGTTCTTGATGCAAATGTCGGCTATGAACGCCTGAACCAAAATGTGAAAGGAACCGATTTCGGCACCAACTACGGACCCGTACTTGGCATCCCAGGGCTGAATGGATCAGATATTCGCGACAGCGGATTCCCCGATATCTTTTTCGGTAGTAATAATTTCTACACGAATTTCGGCGTGCCTAACTGGATGCCGCTGTTCCGTACCGATGAAACGTATACGAACAACGAGAAGCTAACCTGGACGAAAGGAGCGCATGAGCTTACCTTCGGTTTCGACCTGGTGCGGCATCACCTCAATCATTGGCAGCCGGAATTGAGCGCCGGCGGCCCGCGCGGCTATTTCGATTTCAACGGCAGCATCACGACAGATAACGCATCGGGCGCGGCTTCCCCCAACCAATTCAACGCATATGCCCAGTTCCTGCTCGGGCTTTCCGACAACACACAAAAGGGAGAGCAGTACATCCTGATGACTGGCCGCGAATGGCAGTTCGGCTGGTTCGCGCAGGATCGTTGGCAGGCCACCCGCAACTTGACCGTGACACTCGGCCTCCGATATGAACTGTATCCCCTGATGACACGTTGCTGCGGAACCGGTATCGAAAGCTATGATCCGTCAAACAACAACGTCTATATGGGCGGGCGCGGCAGTGTACCGGAGAATGCATATGTAACGGTCAGCCACAAATTGTTTGCTCCACGCGCCGGAATCGCCTGGCGCCTGAATGACAGTACGGTCATTCGAACAGGATACGGTTTGAATTACGATCCGCTTCCTTACTCTCGCCCATGGCGCGGCTTCTACCCGTTGACGATTAACAATAACTATTCTGGAGCCAACGCTTATGTTCCGGCGACGGGGGCGCCTTCATTGGCGGCCGGCATCCCACCGATAATCGGACCTAATTTGTCGACCGGTATCGTGCCTCTTGACCCCACGGCAGAGGAGCGCGCTCCGCTTGCTGGCGAACTCAAGCGCGGTTACATCCAATCCTGGAACTTTACGGTGGAGCATAAATTTCCGGGTCAAATTGTCGCTTCCGCTGGTTACGTTGGTCAGAAGTCCACTCATTTGCTCGCCGATTACGACCTGAATGCGGGCTATCCGGGATCTGGCACGCATGGGTTACCTCTCTATCAAGCATTCGGCGATACGAGCCCCGTCTACAACTCGTCCGGTTATCTGAGCTCGAACTATAACTCGCTGCAGATTGCGGTCAACCGGCAATTTGCGAACGGCTTGATGCTGAAAGGCGCGTACACCTGGTCGCATGCCATTAACTACACCAATGATGATGGTTGGGCTGAGATGACTTGGTATGGTGACCAATTCTCCCGCAACTACGCCACGGCGGGGTATGACCGTACTCAGGTTTTCCAACTCGGCTGGGTCTATGAGCTACCTTTCGGCAAAGGCAAACGGTTCTTGAACACCGGGCTTGCCTCGGCGATTATTGGCGGCTGGCAATTCAGTGGGATTGAATCGTGCTACACCGGTCAGCCCTACACAGTCACTGCAAGCGGCACCTCACTGAACGCGCCTGATCAGACACAGACAGCCAACCAAGTTGGGCCTGTCCAATTCATTGGAGCCGTAGGACCCGGATCGCACTACTACAGCCCGTCCGCGTTTGCGCCCGTGACGACTGTCTCCTATGGCAACGTCGGGCGCAACACCCTACGTGGTCCAGGAGTTTGGAATACGGACGTGAGTGTCGTTCGCGATTTTCCGATCAAGGAGCGGCTCAGGCTTCAGTTCCGCGCGGAGTTCTACAATCTTCCGAATACCTCACACTTCAACCAGCCGAACACAAACGTGAACAGCTCGTCGTTCATGCAGGTCACCAGCTCGTACGGCGAAAGGAACATTCGATTCGCAGTTCACGCTCAGTTCTAGAATTGATTTGATGGTTGTAACCGGAAAGCGGCTTGCTCTGCAGGCCGCTTTCTTTTTGGCTTTCACCGTCCCTGCCGTCTTCTCGCAAGACAATTCCGGCGCTGAGTCTCATCGCGCCAAGGAATTGATGGCCGAGCACCAGTTTGCAGAGGCCATACCCATCTACAAAAAGCTGTTGAAAGCTTACCCGGAGAATACGGGCTTGCTTTTGAACCTAGCTTTGGCAGAACAGATGGCAGGGCAGCCTGCGCGCGCAATCCCGCACTTCGAATCAGTGCTCAAGACTGAGCCGGACAATGTGCCAGCTCTCCTTTCACTCTCCATGGCTCGGCTCCAGCTCAGTCAGTCCGGCGAGGCAATCGCACCCCTTGAGAAGGTACTAAAGCTTGACCCTGAAAATCTCGACGCCGTCGGCATGCTGGCGGAAGCAGAGTTAAACCAGGGCTCGTTCGAAGAGGCGGCCGAGCATTACCGCGAATTAACGGCGCGAAGCGGCGCCGATCCGCGCGCCTGGTATGGGCTGGGTAAGGCCTATGAATCGCTTGCTACCCGCACCTTTGCTCGCCTGAGCCAGACCGCGCCCGAGTCCTCTTACGTAGCGATTCTGCTCGCTGAGACCAGCCTGCAGCGCCACCGGTATCGCAGCGCTTTCTTCTTCTACCGCGAAGCACAAAGCAAGTCTTCCGACCTTCCGGGCATACACGCAGGCCTGGCTGAGGTTTACAAAAATACCGATCACGCCGATTGGGCAGCAGCCGAAAAACAACGCGAGGAAACGCTTCCGCGGCCCGATTGCCGCGTGCAAACGCCCGAGTGCGCATTCCTCTCGCAGGATTTCCTCGCTGTGACAAAAAGCGCGACGACGAAAGCTAATCCGGAAACGCTCTTTTGGGTTACTAAGGCCTACAATGAACTCGCTGTGCAGACCTTTGACCGGCTGAGTCAGCTACCCGAATCCGTCGAAATTCACGCCTTGAAGGCCCAAATTCTGCACGACCACAAACAAGATCTGGAAGCCGCGAACGAGTGGCGCGCCGCATTGAACCTTGCTCCTGGAGATCCCAGAATAGAACGCCAATTGGCGCTAGCTCTGTTCGACGCGAAAGATTATCGGTCCGCCATGCCCTTGATTGAAAAACAACTCGCACGAGAGCCCAAGGCAGCCGATCTGAATTACCTCATGGGCGCCAGTTTATTTCGCACTGAACAAGCGGAAAAAGCGCTGCCTTACCTCCGACTGGCCGTTGGGGGTCACGCCGATGTTCTGGCCGCCGATGCGGCCCTAGGTTTAACGCTGGTCGCTCTCAACAAAAGCGCGGAGGCCATTCCATATCTGAAAAAGGCTCTCCCGCTGGATGATGATGGGAGCGTGCATTACAGCCTGGCTCGTGCATACCGTTCTGCCGGTGAGACTCAACTTGCTTCGGACACCATGCAACAGTACCAGAAGATTCAAAGACAGAATCAGGAGATCAACAGCCAGCTAGCCAAAGAGGCCGAGATCACCGCTCCATCTCGGTAGCTGAAGCACCTGATCATCCGGAATTCGACTCCCACCCTCATCGCCAGAATAGTATTATCGAGCAGGTGTCCTTCCGACAGCCGATATGCAAAAGAGCCTTAGCATCAAGCCATCTTTTGCAGGCGTGTTCTTGCTTACGGCGCTTCTTGCTGAGTGTGCCTTTCAAGGCGTAGCTTCGGCAGCGGATGCTACACCGGAGGCGACGTCAAAAACTCAAACTGAAACTGCGACCGCGCCGAAGAGTGTTTTTGGCAGCGATGATCAGAAATCCCCTGACCCGGGAAATGCGGAGGATTGGACTGTTGCGATCTATCCGGTTCTTGCGTGGGCTCCCATATTTGGAGCGAGTGTCAGTTTCCCCAACGCGCCGTCCTTGCCCTCGTTGCCTGGTACGGGCGGTCCATCCAGCAGCACTTCAGGAGCAACCAATTGGTCCATTAACGGGGCTGCTTTTTCGGGAGTGTCGCTCCAACTGAAAGGCTGGATCGCCGATTTCTCAGGGCTCTGGACGGGTGTGTCCGCGTCAAGAACTACGCCGCACGTGAGCGTCTCCACTAACGCGATTCTTGCGGACATGTTCGGTGGACGGAAAATTTACCACCATGTAGCGCTGTTTGGCGGCGTACGGCGCATGGGTCTCAATATACACGGCCAAGTGGGAAATCTTCCCGAGGCGCATTGGAAACCCGGTGTCTGGGATCCGATGGTAGGACTCGATTGGCGACAGGCGTTCGGTCGTAAGTGGCTACTCCGGTTAGACTTGGCCGGTGGCGGTTTCGGAGTGGGAAATGATGTAGACCTCTCCGCGGATCTACGGGCCGATTGGCGATTCGCTCATCACTTTGGTCTCACGATGGGCTATGGAGCGCTGCATTTTCAGAACAGCACGACGGTGCTGAACCAAGTTCACAAGACAAAGCAAACCTTCAATGGGCCCATTTTCGGTTTCGGAATTTATTTCTAAAAGCTTTACGAACCCGGGTTCCCAATCTACTTTCTCATCACGCGCACCTTTCAGCAAACCTTCGAAGGGATGGATTGGAGGGCCAGGCGAATCGCGGAGTAAGCGTACTTCTCTGCGTATTGGGAGAGCGTGCGCCCCAGCAGCATATCCTGTTGGGAGATGCGATTAATGACAGCGGTTATCCGATCAATGTCCAGCGAGATCACCGCCTCCGTCAGCTCATTTCGGAGTTCATCGGGCAATGCTGCGAGCGCTTCTTGCCCGAGCGCGCCGGCAGCCCTTTCCGCCGCTGGTTTCTGATAGACGTATCGCACGCCGAGATGACGCGCCAGGCAATCGAAAATTTCATCCGACCGGAATGGCTTACTTACAAAATCATCTACACCCGCTCCTAGAGCTTCCTCGCGGTATTCGGTGAAAGCGAAGGCAGAAAGAATAACGATCTTCACGTCCCGGCCTCCATCAAGCGCACGGATACGTCGTGTCGTCTCCAGGCCGTCCATGCCGGGAAGCCGCCAATCCATCCAGATGAAGTGGGGTCGCCACCTTCGAAACGTCTCGATGCCAGTTTCGCCGTCAGCGGCTGCTTGTATCCGGAAACCGGCATTATCCAAGAGGCGCTGGAGCAATATCGCGTTCTCCACCTGGTCCTCAACAATCAGGATTCGATACTCGGGCTGGCCGGGTTCGAGGCCGATGATGCGGCCCCGATGAATGCCGGTATCCGGCATCTCGGATTTATCAACTACCAGGGCTGGAATCTCCATCCGAAACAAGGAACCTTGGCCGGGAGTGCTTTCGACTTGAATGGTTCCTCCCATCAGTTCGACATACTTCTTCGTGATGGCCAAACCCAAGCCAGTGCCCTTTTGACTCGACAGCTTGCCCGCTTGTATGAACGGCTCGAAAATGCGGGCCTGATCACTCTCCTGGATGCCGATTCCGGTATCCTCCACTTCCAGCACCAACTTGCAAAGCCGAGTGTCTGCTGCCCGTTGGCTCTCCACGCGTAGGGTCACACTTCCGCGCTCTGTGTACTTCACGGCATTGCCGACAAGATTGATCAGCACCTGTGTCAGCTTGCTGCCATCGGCTTGGACGAATGCACAGAGATCCGGAGATTGCTCAATAAAGAGGTCAAGACCCCTTTCCGCAGCCCGCACGCGCATGAGATCCATAACGTCGGACACAAGATCTTTCAGGTTGAGTGGAGCGGTCTCGATAACAGTACGCCCGGCGTCGATCTTAGCCATGTCGAGCACATCATTTATCAAGCTGAGCAGATGTTCGCCGCTGCGATTAATGACGTTTAGATCTCTGCGCTGCGACTCGGAAACGCCGTTTTCGCGCAGAAGATTGGAGAAACCAAGAATGGCGTTGAGAGGCGTGCGCAGTTCGTGGCTCATGTTCGCGAGGAAGACGCTCTTAGCGCGATTGGCTTCTTCCGCGGCATTTTTGGCAATCTGTAGTTCTCGGGTTCGTTGTGCTACCTGAGCCTCGAGCCTGGCAGTCTGCTGTTTCAGGCTCTTCACGCGAGATCGGTAGATCCCCCAAATAGTCCCGGCAATCAGCAGCGCAGCAATGGTCCGAAACCACCATGTCGCCCACCATGGCGGCAGAACCGTAATCGCCAACGCAACGCCTTTGGTATTCCAGACGCCGTCGTTGTTCGATCCCTGCACTCTAAATACGTACTTGCGAGCGGGAAGGTTCGTGTAAGTAGCGCTGCGCCGGCGGCTGTCGACTTCGTTCCACTGCGCCTCCAGTCCTTCCAGACGGTAGCGATAGCGGTTCATTTCAGGAGCCTCATAGCTTAAGGCAGCGAAATCCAGCGTGAAAATGCTTTGACGGTGCGTCAATTTGAGGGAATCAGTCGCCCAGATCGATCGGTTGAGCGGTGAGCCTCCGCCCTGACGCACCGGCTTATTGAACAAAAGGAAATCAGTCAGAGCGACTGGTGGGATGTAAGGGTTGTCGGAAATCCGGTCCGGATTGAATACTGTCACGCCGTTACTCGAGCCGAAGACCATTTCACCTTTGGAGCTCTCGCAACTTCCTCCGGCTCCATACGGGTCTAGTAAATTGCCGGCCAGGCCATCCGATTCGGAATAGTTGTGAAAGGTTTTCGCCTGCGGGTCAAACCGGCTGAGCCCATTGTGCGTGCCAAGCCAGAGATATCCACGCCGATCTTCTAAAATCGATTCGATGGCCCTATCAGGCAGCCCGTCCTTCGTCGTGAAAACGGTAACAGTGCCTCGGCTTCGATCTAGTAAATCGAGGCCGGCTTGCGTGCCCACCCACAGCCGTTCATGCCCGTCTTCCCAGAGCGCATTTACCTTGTTGTTGCTGAGGCTCTGAGGATCTTCCGAGTGATGACGATAATGGGCAAGCTGATTGGTTCTGGGATCGAAACGGATCAGCCCCTGACCGGGCGTGCCGATCCAAAGGATTCCGGCTTGATCTTCGAAAAGAACCGATAGAAGAAGATCAGGATTCGGTGGATCGTTGAAGTAAGAAGCGAAACGTCCTGTGCTCGGGTCAAAGCGATCTAGTCCTCCACCCTGCGTCCCTACCCATATCGTTCCTTGGCGGTCAATCAACAAAGAAAGAACAGAGTCGCTGCTTAAGCTGGCAGGATCGTTTGGGTTGTGGCGGTACGCAAAAAACTGCCCTGTCTTCGGATCAAAACGGTCGAGGCCTCCGCCATACGTTCCAAACCAGAGTGTGCCGGACAGGTCTTCCCGTATGGCCTCGACTTTGTTGTACGAAACGCTGCGAGGGTCCTTGGGATTGTGCTGATAGAAAGTAAATTGTCCAGTTCTTTGGTCCAGCCGGTTGAGACCGTTTTCGTCTCCGATCCAAAGAAAGCCGTGGCTGTCCGCCAGTACGGACCAGATCATGTTGTTGCGCAGGCTATTTGGATTTCTAGGCTCATGGCGATAATTCACGAAAGAGGGCGGTCCGCGCTGGAAGTGGCTTAACCCGTTTTGGGTGCCCACCCACATGAGTCCTTCTGCATCCTCGAAAACCGTATAGACCGTATCGTTCGGCAGGCTGTTTGGGTTGCCGGGCTCGCTAGCATATCGAGTAAACCTTTGACGCTCCCGGTCGAACTTGAGCAATCCGCGGTCTATCGTGCACAACCACAGCGCGCCGTCTGAATCCTCAAACAGCTCATTCACGCCCGCCACACTCTGAGCCGACGGTTCCTCACTGTGAAACGAGTAGCGGGTGAACTCACCGGTTTTCATGTCCAAAGCACTCAAGCCGCTTCCCAGCGAGGATGCCACCCACAGAACGCCAGATCGATCCTCGAGGATGGAACTGATGTAATTGTTGCCAATGCTGTGGGGATTTGCCGGATCGTGGAGGAAGCGCGAAAAGCGGCCAGTTGCCCGGTCCAGCTTGTTGAGGCCGAAAATTGTGCCGACCCAAAGATTTCCTTGCCGATCTTCGTGCAGAGCGACGATACTGTTGCTGCTCAGGCTTCCGGGATCCTGAGGATTGTGCCTGTAGTGAACGAAGGTCCCGCTAGATGGATCAAGGCGGTCAAGCCCGTCATCGGTACCGATCCATAGATTGCCAATATGGTCCCGATATATAGAAAGGATGTCGTCGCTGGCTAAGCTTCCTGGCTTGCGGAGATCATGGCGATAGTGCGTAAGAGTGTCCCGGCTCGGGTCCAGCCTGTCGAGCCCTCCAGATTTGGAGCCGATCCAAAGACTGCCGTCACGATCCTTATAAAGGGCTGTGAGGGAGTCCTCGGCTACGCTATTCGGGTTTGCCCCCTCATGCCGGTAAGGCCGGAGAGTGTAGCCATCGTACTTGTACAATCCGTCCGAACTTCCAAACCACAGAAACCCGTATCCATCCTGCACAATGTGTGGAATGCGGCTCTGAAGCGATTCCCCATTTACGGAAAGCCGGATGAATCGGGTATCGCGTTTATCGATGACCGGAGGTTTTAGAAGGCCCTGGACAGTCGGTTGAGCCGTTGCCAGAGAACAAACAAGGCACATTCCGGCGGTCCACAGCACTAGCCTCTTAGAAGTGGATGACCCGCCCACTCCCATCTATTCTATTGGGCGACCGAGCTTGTGGATGTCGAAACTGCGGTCGCCGCAATGGCGTTGTTCGATTCAGATTGGGAGCGAGAGACTTAACAAAATGATCGGCTAGCCAGCCCTATGCACCGGTAGTTCAGGTCATTTAAGGCTATAAGTGACACCAAGCAACGCGCCGCTCATAGCGCTCTGGTACACGAAAGATCCGGGAACATAGTTCACGTAAAGGTATCTATAGCCGGCGTCTAACATCCACTTGGGGGTTAGTTTAAGGCCAAGGGCACCCACAATCTGGTAGTCCAGTTGTGAACCTGCGCCCCAGCCGCCCGCGTCACCTAAAATGGTCAGCAACACTCTGCGCCCGAGCGGAGCCTGAAAGCGGGCGCCCATCACAGGGTCCGCCCAGTTGGCCGAGCTCGAGAAGTTGCGTCCTGCCAGTGAAGGTGTGAACTGCAGGTTCGATCCCAAATGCCAGTACCGAACGCCCCCCAGTGCGTCAATCTTGAACTTCTCGCCGTCGAGGAGCCGGTAACCAACTTCGGGACTAAGGATGAACTGGTCGAACTTCACGTTGGCTGTGATCTGGGGCCGACCAGGTAAGGGCAGAGCGGCCTGCCTGTCGGCCTCAAGCCGAGTCCATACCAAGTCTGTGATGGTTACGAAGCGCCCGCGTTGAGCGCCTATAGCACCCATTAACCCGAATTTGAAGTTCGACAAGAGATCACTGGGGCTCGCCCGGAAACCGACATCATAACCGTTTACCCCTATCGTCCCGTGGACGCCCGGGAACCAAAGATAAGAATTGAGATTGGCGTGCCAGGCCGGATCGGGTGGATCAACCGGTGTAGCTGCCGGAGGAGTGGGCGACACAGCCTGGCTTGAATCGCTGGCGGCCCCCGGCTGTTGCTGCGCGTTTGTGATTGCGCAGATAAAAAGGCTAAGTAGCGCGGCCCGAACGAACCAGTTGGCGTCTGGTCGACGGGATATCAAGAATTGGTAACTTCGCTGAAGCATGACAATGTATGACGATTCATACGGATCGCGGCCGACTCAATAACTTGCTGGGATCCGGGGCCGTCGAGCGGATCTCTGCTCTCGCCTTCACAACCCGTCTCAGCGGAAACTCTCCAAAATTCTGCATCAGCCTTGGGGCAGTCTCATCATTCCCCCTTGAACAATCCCGCAGTAACTACACTGGGGCACGACCATTGACGTAAGCGGAGACCTGATCAAGGACGATAAAGATGCCATGAAGGTGATCATGGCGCGGCAGTGACATACGCTAACTGAGGAGTTGCGGGCTAGGAGCCCCGCGCAGGCCAAAGCGCCTGCCCCATAAATCTTGCAAGCTGGAAAGAATTATGAATCTACTAGTACAAAACAGAGGTTGAACAATGAAGATCATTCTTGGGGCTTTTGTAGCCCTCTCGATAGGAATAGCGGCCGCACAAACACAATCGGTACAGCAAGGCCAGCCGTTAAAAGTCAAGGGAGTCATTTCGTCGCGCAACGGACCGGACATGGCCGTTACGGAAGGTGACGGGACACGTATCGTTGCGGTTCTGGATGACGGCACGCAGGTGCAAATGAAGGAGGGGCATTTCGGTTTTCGAAAGAAGCACATCGACCTCACGCTGCTGCTGCCCGGGCTCCGTATGGAAGTCGAGGGGACTGGGAATGCCAGCGGTCAACTGATCGCCCAAAAGGTCACTTTTACAGAGGCGGATCTGCAAGCGGCAAGGGAGATCCAGGCCGGAACGGCCCCCGTCGAGTCGCAGGAGCAACAGCTATCAGCGGAGCAGCAAAAGCTGAAGCAACAGGAGGCATCGCTTGCGCAAAAAGAGCAGCAAACGGACGCGGACGCCCGGAACGCCCAGCAATCCGCCAATCTCGCGAATCAGCGCATCAGCGAACTGAACAGCTATACGACCAAATACAAAACAGATGTGTACTTCGGAAACGATCAAATCTCTTTGTCGCCCGAGGGGAAACAGAGCCTGGCAAGTCTTGCGTCTCAGGCTCTTTCTACCAACGCTTACATGGTGCAGATTGCAGCTTACGCGAGCCGCACCGGATCGGCACAACTGAACGAAGAACTCAGTAATGAGAGGGCAGACGCAGTCATCGCCTATCTCAGGCAATCAGGGCACATCCCGCTGTACCGCATCCTCGCTCCAGCGGCGATGGGCGCCTCCAGCGCTGCCGGGAGCGACCCCGCACTCAACAGACGTGTAGTCGTGAAGGTAGTAGTGAATGAGGGCATCGCTCAATAGCGCAGACGCTCATAACGGAGCTATCTGAATGCCCGAAGCCGGAGGTACGAATATCGAAACGGCCATTCAGCTTAGTGAGCAGAAGGGCCGTTCCTTTGGCGCGCACCAAGAACTTGGCGCACACCAGGTAATCCTGGAGATCATAGAAGCCATCACGCTGGCAGTTGTTGCGATCGCGACTGCGTGGAACGGATATCAGGCAGCTCGCTGGACAGGACGCCAGGGAGAACTATACCACCAGTCCAGCAAGGCACGCATTCGAGCCGAGGGCTTCCAGACGGCGGCCAATCAAGAGCTTCTGTACAATGCCGCTACCGTCGTCGAATGGCTAAAGGCAGAAGCCAACGGAGATAAGAAGCTTGCCGAGATCTTCGTGCGGAGAGTGCTACCCGAGTTTCGTCCAGCATTTGAGGCCTGGGTAAAGACCGACCCACTTAACAATCCTAATGCTCCCGCGGGTCCCCTGCAAGAGGATTATCACAGCCGCAGGAGGGACGAATCCATCAAGCTTGACAGGCTGAGCGGGGAACTTTATGAGCAGGGCAACCTGGCCCGGGAGCACGCCGACGATTACGTACGTGTAACTGTGACGCTCGCGACGGTCCTTCTCCTGATAGCCATCAGCCAGCGTTTCAACATTCCACGTGTGCGGGTTGGACTTCTGGTGTTTGCGATGCTGCTGCTGTTTTCTACGATTTATCGCATTTCAACACTTCCGCGGCTGTGATTAAAGAATGTGCTCTCTCGATTTCTGAAAGCCAATTCGGTCTTACCCACGATCATCGTTGGATTTTCGCTAATCGTAATTCTTTCCTCACGAGCCATGGCCCAGTCGCCGCCGAGTGGCACCGAAAGTCAAATCTGGCCGGAAGTAGATGCCCATCTAGAATTCCGGGATCAATTGCGCGTCCTCGCGTTCAGTGGAGTCCAGCAAGGAGTCGGATTTCCGTACCAGCAGTGGTTTGCGGCTGCTGGGCTCGGTTACCAGTTCAAGCGTATTCCGCGCATTGAAAAGATCGACCCGGACAAAGAACATTATCTTGTCCTCGGCGGCGGTTACGAGTTCCTGCGAACGATTCAATCCGGAAAGGTAACGGAAGAGGATCGTGTAATTATCGACCTAACATTCAGCTATCATCTCCCGGCAGACTTGTTAGTACGCGACAGAAATTGGATCGAACTTCGCTGGGTAAACGGAACATACTCGACAACCTATCGCAACATGGTCTTTGTCGAACACGGTTTTCTCGTTCACGGCATCCATTTCACTCCATATGGCTCTGCTGAGATCTTCTACAACGGCGATAAGCATTCCTGGAACCAGGAATGGTACACGGCTGGAATCCAGTGGCCGTATAAGCACAGTTTCATGCTGGACATGTATTACCGGCGGGAAAATTGTCCAAGTTGCGTTCCTGCAAATTGGAATGTAGCGGGGCTGACGCTCAATTTCTATTCCGGAAACAAGAAGTGAAGCTCTTTGAAGCCCTCTCATAATCCGGTTCACCCTTTCGGGAGGTGCCGGTTGAGTTCGCTAATGCGACTCACGTGAAATATTATCTGAAACAGAAGCGAATCCAAAATCAAATTGAGTTTGCCAGCGAGGCTCAGACAGGAGGCAGTTATGAGAACTTGGCATCCAATCGCAGTGCTCGTCTTGTTTGTGCTGGCGGCACATCCGCTGCTGGTGGCGCAGAGTTCGAAGGATAGGTCCGAGCTAGAGCAACTAAAATCACTCGTCATGTCGCAGCAAAAGGCATTGGAAGACATGCAATCTCAAATACAGGCGCTGCGGTCGGCAATGGAAGAACAAACGAAGAAACTGGCCAGCGGGGCGGAGGGTGGTGCTGATCCACAGCGAAATACACCATCACAAGCTCAAACTGTGCAGGAGCCGGCTGCGAGCGAGCCGCCCGAGACTCCCAGTGAGCAGGAGCAGAAGGCTGTTAGAGAGGAGCTGCAGCGTGGTCCGGAAATCGCCGACATCACTCCGGACACGCCCGCTCTGAACCTGGGCCCTGCGAAAGTTCGGTTGATCGGCTACCCCGCCATGACGACGGTCTGGCGTTCGGCCAATAGTGGCGGAAACGTGGGCACCGACTTCTCAGGTATCCCCTTCGACAACACGGTGGCGGGAACCACCAGTGAATTCCGCGTATCGCCTCAAAGCACGCGCCTGGCGTTGCGGGTTGATACCAACTTGAAGTCGAGCTATGCGGCCGGTTATTTCGAGATGGACTTTGGCGGCGCACCCCTTGCAGGTAATGTCGCTGTTACGGGCTCGAGCTACACGTTCCGCATTCGCCAGGCTTGGTTTGATTGGGGCAAAGGTAAATGGGAGGTGGCGGGCGGTCAGATGTTCTCGCTGATGACACCGAATAAGGCGAGCATCCTGCCTTGGCCAGGCGACGTAGCGACGACCCAAGTGATCGACATGAACTTCGTACCGGGGCTTGTTTGGGGCAGGTACCCGCAGGTACGAGCGGTCTACCACGAATCTAAGAACGCCTCGTTTGGTTTGTCGGTCGAAAATCCGGAGCAACAGGTTGGCGACAATGTTGTGTTTCCCAGCGCTCTCGCATCGACGCTCAGCAGCCAGTACAATACCGGCACCAACCAGTTGTTGGTTCCGAATATGACCCCCGATTTCGTCTTCAAGGGATCGTTTGATGGGGAGTTACATCGCGATCGTAAAGCTCACCTCGATATGGCGGCCGTAGTGCGTGTGTTCCGAAGTTGGAATGGCGGCAGCGTGTACGGGAAGGACCATGCCTTCGGTTGGGGTGTGGGTGCAAACTCCAGTGTGGACGTCAAGAAAGGGTTTCGCTTCGTCCTGGACGGCTTTGCCAATGCTGGTGCAGGCCGCTATATTGGCGGTCTTGCTCCTGATGTTGTCGTAACCGCGAATGGCAACATCCTTCCAGTTCATTCCTATTCCTGGGTCAGTGGCTTCGAGATCGCTCCGAATCCAGCGACGGGCCTGTACCTTTACTACAGCGGCCTATATGCGCAGAAGAACTCCATCTTGAACAGTAACGCCGCCTGCTGCGTTGGATTTGGTTATCCAGGTGCGAACACTGCCGCCGACCGGTTGATTGAGGAGGTGACCGCCGGTTACTCGCGTGTCTTGTGGAAGTTCGAGAATATTGGCTCCGTACAGTGGGGAGCGCAATACGCGTATCAATGGCTGGAACCGTGGGTAGCTGGAACGGGTCCGTCATCCGCGAAGCAAAACATGATTTTCGCGCAACTGAGGTATAACCTCCCCTAAGACACAAATGACAAAGTAGGGATCATGACAGTTATGCTCCAAATGCAAATGCACCGACGACTAATTTACCTGGCGATTCTGCTGATTTCCGCGTTGGCTTGGAGCGCTCCTCCGCCGGCCAAACCGCTTGTTCTGATTCTGATAGGAGCCCCGGGAAGCGGCAAGAATACGCAGTCCGCGTTTCTGGAAAAAGAGTTTGGCCTGCCTATTATCTCGGCGGACCAGTTAGTTAAGGACAATCCGCAAGCCATCGCAAGCATTCAGACGATCGGCATGCCCGCGATCGATCCACGGCAAGACATGATTATGAATCAACTGGTACAGGCCAAGCTGAAAACCATTGACACGAGCAAGGGATTCATTCTCGATGGCTTCCCGGCTACCAAAGCGCAGGCCGATTTTCTCGCGAACCTCAGCCAGCAGGGGCAGTTGCCAGCGCCGATCATTCTCCAATTAGATGTCCCTGATGCTGTCGTAAAGAAACGGCTCGCCAACAGCAGCAACCCCAACGATCGCGAGCCGCTTCTTGATCAGGCGATCGCCGACTATCACCGCGAAATGAACTTTATCGGGCTTTATTACCCTAAAGCCAACATTAAACAAGTGAACGGGAATCAGACACCGACTAAAGTGTCGCAGGACATCCGCGCAATTGTGCAAGCGAACCGCTAGGATTCCTAGGCTAATGAGCGGCTACACGTCTGATGCATCGGAAGCCGATATGGCAAGTCGATGTGTCCACGGGTTGAGGAATCCGCGCTGCCGGCCGGTAACGCCGGCAGTAATTCGGCGCGCACAAATGCGAGCCGCCCTTCAGCACCTTGCGCGGTATTCGAATGTTGGGGTCACCGGGATCATAGCTTTGCTCTTCGGATCCCCCACGGGGATTGCGTGGAGTGCAGCAGGCTTTGTGCTTGTCGTTGGTGTGATTCGGTAGATACCAGTCCGCCGTCCACTCCCATGCATTCCCGATCATGTCAAACAACCCATAACCGTTGGCCGGAAATGAGTTCACTGGTGACGTTCTCTCAAACCCGTCGCTTCGAAGGTTCTGCCATGGGAACTCGCCCTGCCAGGTATTCGCCATGTGGAGCCCATTTTGATAGAGTTCGTTACCCCAAGCATACGGCGCGCCCTCCAGACCGCCGCGCGCGGCAAACTCCCACTCGGCTTCTGTCGGTAGCTCTTTCCCTGCCCATTTTGCGTAAGCTTCCACATCGCAGTAGGCAACATGAACAACCGGATGCATTTCAGCTCCCGCGATTGAGCTTTCGGGCCCGAGAGGATGACGCCAGTCCGCGCCCAACGTGAACTGCCACCAGGAGCAGTCAACCAGATCGACACGCTCTTTCGGCTTTACGAACACAATGGACCCTGGATGGAGCATTTCGGGAAGCGCACCTGGATATTTGTTCGGATCCGGCGCCAATTCCGCAAGGGTCACATAGCCGGTCTCAGCCACGAAACGCGCAAAGTCGAGGTTCGTGACAG
>JAFATG010000165.1 GCA_019244055.1 Acidobacteriaceae bacterium
GCTCCATGAAATACAATGGCGCTATCGAAATCACTCCATAAGCACCCGCGAGATTGAATACCCAGCGCGCAAATTTCATTGGGAGTTCCGTCCAGATTATCCGTGTCTATTTTTAGCATCGGCAATACGTGGGCTCGGCAGATGCGACATGGGGGCTTTGCAGCCCACCGTTCTGCTGATAGGGCTCTGTTATGAAGAGTCCGGACAAGATCATCATCATCGATCGCTTCGCTCCTTTGCGGGCGCATTTGCTCACGCTGCTTGCGGAACTTGGCGAAGATGACTGGGCGCGCCCGACGGCTGCCCCCGGCTGGTCTGTAAAGGACGTAGCTACGCACCTATTAGGCGGCGATATCGCGATCCTCTCAGGGAAGCGCGACGGCTTTCGTTCCCCTCAGAAGATCAATAGCTACAGTCAACTCGTTGAACTGGTGAACCGGTTGAATTGGGAATGGGTCGTGGCCGCACGCCGGTTGAGTCCTCGCTTACTCCGCGACCTCCTCGCCTTCTGCGGACCAGAAGTGGAGGCATGCTTTTCCTCTCTCGACCCGATGAGCATCGGCGGTCCGGTCGACTGGGCAGGTTCCGACCCCGCGCCGGTTTGGTTTGATCTCGCCCGCGAATTCACGGAACGGTGGCATCATCAGCAGCAGATTCGCGACGCCACCGGACGCCCGCCGCTCTACGACAGGTATTTTCTAGCACCCGTGCTGGACACATTCGTGCGAGCTCTGCCTCACGCCTTTCGTAACGCAGTAGCGCCGGCAGGAACCTCTGTGCGGTTCAAGATCTCCGGAGAGGCGGGCGGCATCTGGTACGTATACAAGGCCGAACACGCCTGGACTCTCGTTCTCGATTCACCCAGCGAGCCCGCAACGACCGTGCAGCTCTCCGAGGACGTAGCGTGGCGCCTCTTTACAAAGGGCATGGATCGCGAAAGGGCACGCTCTCTGGCCGTGATTGAAGGACGCACCGATCTCGCCGCTCCCATCTTTACGACCACTGCCATCATCGGTTGAATCTTCGACATGATCACGCGAGCATGATTAAACCCCGCACTCTTCGTCCAGGGGATCGGGTTGCCGCCATTTCGCTGTCCCGCGGTTGGCCGAGTGTGTTTCCGCGCGCATATCAGGACGGGAAACGTCAGTTCCAGGAAGCCTTCGGCATCGAAGTGGTTGAGAGCCGCCACGCCCTCGCCGACATCGACTGGCTGGCCACGCATCCGGAAGCCCGTGCCGCGGACCTGATGGAAGTCCTCCAGGACCCCACGATCCAGGGCATCGTTTCCACCATCGGTGGTGATGATTCCATTCGCATGCTGCCGTTCCTGGACTATTCGGTCATCCGCGGGAATCCCAAGATTTTCCTCGGCTACTCCGATTCCACCGTGACTCACTTCGCTTTTATGAAAGCCGGGGTGATCTCATTCTATGGCCCGTCGCTCATGGCGGGCTTCGACGAAAATGGCGGATTGACGCCCTACATGGTGGAATCCGTACGCCAGGTGCTCTTCACGCCTTCGCCATCGGTGCTCATTTCTCCCAACTCGGATGGATGGACGATCGAGTCATGGGAGTGGGCAAACGAAGAGCGGAATGCGACGAGAAGAGAGCTTCGACCATGCTCGGGATGGAAGTGGCTTCAGGGCAGGGGACAGCATCGCGGCAGGCTGATCGGCGGCTGCCTGGATGTCATGGATTGGGTTCGAGGCACGATGGTTTGGCCATCGCCGGCACAGTGGCGAAACAGCATATTGTTTATGGAGACATCTGAGGATCAACCCTCCCCCAAGTCGGTGACGTACATGCTCCGCTCACTGGCCGCCACGGGAGCACTGAGCGAAGTTGGGGCAATACTTTACGGGAGGCCCTACGGCGAAGAAACGAGCTTTCAGGCGTATGATGACGCTCTGTTGGGTGTACTCGCTGAATTAGGTCTAACGTCGCTTCCAGTAATCACCCGAATGGATTTTGGACACACCGATCCGAAGTTCACCCTTCCCATCGGAGTTGCGGCAGAAATCGACTGCGATGTTCGGCAGATTCGCTTGCTCGAGTCACCGACCGTCTGGTGAAGCCTGTTTAAAGCGAGGAGCAGTCACACAAAAAAAGAGCCGCGAGTTGGAAGCTCGCGGCCCCAAATAGTTTTAAGTATCTGCCACTAAGTCCGATTATCTGCGCCCGCCACCACCGTGGAACCCGCCAGCGTAGCCATGTACGGCACCACGTACCCCGTGTACCTGTCCGTAGTATCGATGGCCGTAGAAGCCATAGTGCAACGGAGCCGCGTAAACGAAACCCGGTGAGTAGAAGCCCCATCCAAACGGGCTATAAACAAAGCCAGAGGCGGGCAGAAAAGCGTAGCCGGACCAAAATGGATCCCAGTACCAGCCCGGACCATACCAGCCGCCATACACGGTTACATAATTCGCAACTGCGACATTGGCTTGCGCCTCTGCTTGACTGCGAGCCTTGCTCCAGACGTACAGCGGATCAGTTTCCGCGACTTGCTTATCGAAACCGTGCGACTTCAGGTTTGAGCCAGTAAGTACGATTTGGTCGCCTTTGCCGATCGGCTTTACACTGTCTGCCGCGAGTATCTTACCCTTCCCTCGAATACCCTCACGAGTTGTTAATCAGCGTCGAAGCCATAGAGCCCGCGCTTCTCAATCTGCGCCGTGCCGCTATTCATATTGACCTGCATCGTGGTTCCCTTGACGAGATCCGCCACTTCGACCATGGCTGAACCGTGGACCACTTGCATTTGCACATTCGTCAGGCTCAGTGACTGCATCACAACCTCGCTGTTGTGGCCGATGCGCAGAAACGCGCCCGGTGTCAGCAGCACCTCAACATAGCCGGCCTGAGCTTGGATTGTCTCGTTGGGCTGAGCGACCGAGTGGCCGGCAGCGGCTCGCCGTTGAGCATAACCTGACCTTCAACGTAATTGATCGTGCCAGGTACGCCTTGCCTCTCTCCGGCAGCCTGATCGTATCCACGATCAGGTATGGATCCGGAACGAACCGCTGTAGATACGCTTGTTTCCGCCAACCCCACGCTTGCCGTGACGAGCAGAATCGCGAGCCATTTCAAGCTGCTCTTCATTTGCGTCTTCATCTTTCTTTCTCCTGCTATTTAGACGCACGGAGTGAAGCAGAGGTCGCGTCGGTGGAGAAGGAAACTTCTTCCTTTTCTGCAACTTGCGGTGCTTTTCAACCGCTTTGGTGCTTTTCGGCTAACCAGTCGCGATTAGACCGCCCACTCCGGAATCTCTGTCCTACTGTGCAAGCCAGCAGTATTGCCGGTTTATTTTGGACAGCCGAGTGCCTTGACCTCAGCCTCGGGCAGCGGCTTAATTTGTTTCACCGCGGGCGGCATCGCGGTGGAACTCCTCGGGACGACGTAGACTTCCACGCGGCGGTCGCGATCAGCACTGCTGGTCTCGGAACCTCTGCGCTCCTCCTGAGCACCACGCGCCGAAGTTCCGCAGACGCCCGGCCGTGCTTCCGAAGTCTGGTCAGTGCCAACCCAATCCACCCTGATGCGAGTCGGATCAACCTTGGCGCAGGTGGCGGTACCGCCGCTCAGGACCGCAGCGCAGTTCAGCACACGTTGCTCGTCGAGAGGAAGCAGAGGTCGGCGAGGGCGACCAGGCATCGGCGGCGCATTGCTCTGTTCATCGGCAGCGCGGTGGCCGATGAGTATGATGTCGTAATCGCCGGTCGCTATTCTCGGAGCCGCGTCATCGATCAGGATGCGCTTACCGCAGTTGTTCACGCGAGCGTTGTTCTTCGCGAAGATCACGTCATCGAGGCGCTGCCAGACCGGCTGGCAGTTCGCAGTAAGGGTGGTCGATTGCGACGCCGTCTTACCAGCCTCATCGGTAGCGGTTACGGTTGCAGTAACTGTCTTCGTCTGAGCCGTGGCGCCCGGTTCGAAGCTCAGTGTCGAGGCATCGAAAGTCGTGTTTTGACTCGTATCGTTGGTGACGCTACCTTCGCTGACGCTCCACTTGTAGCTTAAGTTGCCGCCGCAAGCCGAAGGAGTCGCCTGAACCGTGAGATTGGCCGTATGTGCACCTGTCGTGTTCGCAGTGCAAGCTAAGGTGTTCGGATCTGCCGTGACGCCCGTGATCGCTGGCGCCGTGTCACTGATCGTGATCGTCGATGTCGCGTTCACCGGAGCCGGTGAAGGTGGCGGCGGAGGCGGGTTCCAGCAGCGCGCCGGGAAGTGCTTCGGACGCTGCATTGGCGGGGGCGGCGGAGTCACATCCGAAATCGTCACCTGCACAGTAAACGTGCCGGTGTTGTTCGGAGTGAACGTGAACTCTGGCGTGTTGGCGCCCTGCGGCTGACCATTTAGCGTCCACGCGTACTGAATCGTGCGTCCGGCGGCAGGCCTGATATTCGCATGCAGCGTAATCGGCTTGCCCGGGCAGTTAACCGCCTTTCCGGCCGTAACTTCTTGCCTTAACTCGTTCGGCCCCCATGAATGCACGGTCACCTTCAACATGCGATTCTTCGGTTGATCAGGCGTGGGTTGATCAAGCTTGGGTTGATCAGGCTTGACATCCGGCTTCGGATCACCCCCGACCGCGCTCGCCGCAACGGCTGGTGGCTTCAAAATCAGGCAGGCAACCAGCAGTGAAGGCGCCATTAGCTTCAGTCGCCTTACCATCGGTCTCCTATTTTGTCACCTTCCTGTGACGTTGGTCAGCACGTAATGTGGGGCAGGCGCTTCGCCTGCGTCGACCGCCTCCGGCCGGCTTTTTAACCACGCTGGAAAATGCCCACTTACCGGCATCAAACCGTGCTGGCCCTGACGTCGTAGTGTTTTACAACCGGCTCGATTCTGCACAAGAGTCTTCTCGCTTCAGGTTCGAAAACCGGAGTACCGTAGTCCGAACCCGCAAACCTCTTCACCGCTTCAAACGAATCAAAGAAGTTCACCACCACGAATTCGACTTCTCGCGGTCCATCATTGCGAAGGATGTATCCACCTCTATAGCCTTCGATAGCGCTCAGGACTGGGAGCACTCTATTTTTCAGCAGACTCTCGTAAGCGTCCGCATCGCCGAGTTCGGTCCAGCCTCGCCAATGGCGTGCAATCAATGCTCACCCCTCGCTGCCGTTACACTTCACCCGATTCTACCGAGGTACAGGACGCTCCGCCTGTGGCGACCTATGTTCTGGGACTCGAATACAAAGAGCGAGCCGGGCTCGCCGGATAGAGGTATACCCGAGCTCTTAGCTCTTTGCGGACAGAGCCAGGCGCCTGCGCGAATCCTGCCAAGCCTGCATGTGGGAGCGAATAAAATTTTTATAATCGTCGTTCGTGCGTAGAGGTGGAAGCGCGAGCCGCGTGCGCCCTTGCGCATCAGGCACGGGAAGCTGGGCGACTAAATCCGCTTGGACTTCCTGCAAATGCGAGGGTCGATCGGCATTGGGAACCGAGCTGCTGGATACGGGTACGACTACGCCTGCGAGCGGATCGTCGGTTCGGGGCGTTGTCAACGTCAGACCGGCGCTCACGTCGACGGCTGCCGCATCGCGGGCGGTGAGCGCGGGTAGGTTCCAGCGGTTTTCCACGGTTTTCAGGATCGATGTATGGTCAAAAGGAGTTGCGGCTCCTGGTACTCGGAGAACGGTGCCGGCAGTAATCAGAGGGGAGACCAGAACGGTTGGCACGCGCACACCAAAGCGGGTGAAATCGAATCCATATTCGCCCGCGGAATCATCGGGCGGAACCGCACCCGAGGGAGGCGGCACGTGGTCGTAGCAGCCGCCATGCTCATCGTAGGTGATGATAAGCAAAGTCTGATTCCAATTAGGGCCATTTCGCAACGCGTAATACACGTCGTGGATCAACTGCTCGCCGGCGGCGACGTTGTAATTCGGGTGCTGGCTATTCCCGGCCGCGTCGAAGCTGGGCTCTAAGAACACGTAACTTGCGAGACTGCCATTGGCTGCGGCGGCCTGAAAGTCGGAAAACTGGCCAAAATGGCTATCATCGGCGTTCGTGATATCGGGGAAATTGTTGCGGGTGAGCGGAGGTGTGTCGTAGCCATATACGCTCCAACTAGTGTTGTTGTTCGAAAGTAATCCGAAAATGCTGGGGCACGTGTAGCTTTTCGTTTTGTCGTCCATGTGGCCCTGTGACGTGGCCGCGCAGACAAAGGCACGGTTGGGGAGAGTCTCGGTAGGCACGGAGGCAAACCAGAAGTCGCAAACAGCGAAACCGCTCGCAAGTGCTGAAAGTACTGGTAAGGTCTGCGGCGTAAACATCGCCATGATGTCGCTAGCTGTGGTGCCCTGGAGAATGGACCATCCCTCGTTGCTTTCCCATCCCAAGGTGTAGCTGTAGTCCGTGACAAAACCGTTGTTAGTGGCGATGGGCGGTGTAGGCGCGGTGATGCTCCCGAACAGTTGCGAATTAGTGGCCGAGTACCCTTCTCCTGGGTCGGCACCGGGCATGAAGTAGGCGTTAGGATCGCTCGATTGAATTTGAAACACCTGAACGCTTCCGCCGGAACCATCGGGATTCGATTCGTTGCCGGTTAACCCTTCGAATGGCTGGCCAGAGGGAGACACGTTGCCGTTAGCGGCATAAAGGAAGCCCAGCATGTGGTCGAACGACCGATTTTCAAGCATCAGCACAACAATGTGGTTGATCGAAGAAAGCAGTGAGTTTGACAACTCTTGATCCTCGGCCTACAACTTTATCGAATCACCTGAGACCGCGGCATGGCGCCCGCGAGCAGAAGAACGGCGCCGCAAAACATCAATGTATCCATTACATAGTTCAGACCATTGTCGAGGCTGGCGCGTTCTACTACTCCGATCGGCAGGTAGACGACCAACTCAACAAAGAGAACGGTCAAGCCCAGCCATGTCGCTGCTGCACGGGTTTTCTTGCCAATAAGCAACAGGGTACCCGCCACTGCGTAAACCACGGCTGCCAGGTACGTCCAAATCGCGTGTCCATAGATCCAAGTGGGCGTCACCGGTTCCAGCGGAATGCCGGGAACGCGATCGCCGTGCATGAACTGCTCGAAGCTGAAAAACAGCACGGGAACTGCTACAAAGTAACGCGCAATGGTAGCCAGGGTGTGTGCGCCGCGCTCATGCCGCTGCTCGGTGAGGCTTGCCGCCAGCGCCAAAGCCCCGCCGCTGAAGGATATTTCCCGCAGAACGAACGTGAGCGCAAACCGATCTTGCGGATGTTGTGCCCAACCCGGGGCGTGCATCAGCACTACGATAAGGAAAAACGTCAAGGCAAGTAAACTTGCCGCGAGACGCGCCTGAATCCCCGTCGCCAAGCTCAGCGCGGCTGCGATAAAGCAAGCGCCTACGAAGTACACCCAAAAGAGATGCCACGGAATCCACGCTGGCATGATCGACATGATGGCTTTCGTCACCGTGAAATGTTCGGTGCCGAAGGCAGCGATGGGTGCCGCGTAGAAAAGCGGACCGAACAAAATCAGCTTGTCGAATCCTCGCGCCTTTAGCCAATCGCCGCGAAGAAAGATCGCGACCAGCCCGATGGCAAAAACCACTCCACTGGCGAAATACGACCAAATCACCGTGCTGGGAATTGCGACGAGAACCATGGCTGCCTGCGAATTCAATAATCGTGCCCCAGCCGGAAACAATACCACCCTGATGTTGCAGCCAAGTATTGAGTCGAGCACTATCCCCGAAGTCGACGATGCGGAGGGCGGACTTCCCGATACCGATCCGGGCTCGGTGAGTGCGTTGGCGATAATGCGCTTATTGACGGCGCGCAAGAGATCGTAACACCGATGAATTGGGGGTAGGGGAACCCCGAACGCAACTGTATCGAGCCATTCCGTTTGCTAGTTTGGCGTAGATGTCGCCGCCTGTGCCGGAACAACTCAGCAGGACCATTGAGACCCTTTACCGGTCGGAATCGGGCCGCGTTCTGGCGACGCTCGTGCGCCTGCTCGGAGACCTGGACCTGGCCGAAGAGTCGATGCACGAGGCCTTCGCTGCCGCTCTGGAGTCATGGCCTCGGACTGGCATTCCAGACAAGCCTCGTCCCTGGCTCATTTCAACGGCTCGATTCAAGGCCATAGACGCTATGCGCCGGCGCGCGCGCTCCGATGGAGCACAGCGAGATCTTGTTGCCCACATGGAATCGCGCGTCAAGGACGCTCCCAGCGGGAATGAAGAGATCGGGGATGAAGAGATCGACGACGATCGCCTCCGTCTGATCTTCACCTGCTGCCATCCCGCTCTGTCTCCGGAAGGACAGGTTGCGCTCACCCTACGCGAAATCTGCGGCCTCACCACGGAGGAGATTGCCCGCGCATTTCTCGTTACGCCGGCGACACTGGCGCAGCGCATCGTACGCGCCAAGACAAGGATTCGAGAGGCATCGATTCCCTACGAGGTGCCGGCCCCCCAGGAGTTGCCCGAGCGGCTGGACGCGGTGCTTCAGGTCATCTATCTCGTCTTTAACGAGGGTTACTCGGCTGCGGCGGGAGCGGAGGTAACGCGGGCCGAGCTAACCGGCGAAGCGATTCGATTGGGACGGCTGCTGACCAAACTCCAGCCAGAGCCGGAAGTCATTGGGCTGCTTGCTCTGATGTTGCTGCAGGAATCCCGTCGCGCCGCGAGAACCTCTCCGACCGGAGAGCTGATCTTGCTGGAAAATCAAGACCGCTCGCTCTGGAACCGCGAACAGATCGCAGAGGGAGTGGCGTTGGTGGAGAAAGCCCTGAGTTCCCGCCGCTTCGGCCCTTACACACTGCAGGCTGCGATTGCGGCCGTTCATGCGGAGGCGGAATCGGCCGCTGCGACCGACTGGCGGCAGATTGTTGGGCTTTACAACCAATTAGTACGAATTCAGCCTTCGCCAGTTGTCCATCTCAATCGCGCCGTGGCAATTGCCGAGCGCGATGGTCCCGAGGCCGGACTGACGCACATCGACGCGCTGTTGGGGCATGGCGAATTGGCGAATTACTACCTGGCGCATTCAGCCCGCGCAGAGTTGTACCGCAGGCTCGGCAGGACCGCTGAGGCCCGGTCCTCTTATGAGAAAGCTCTGGCGCTGACCCAACAGGAACCGGAGCGGCAATTCCTGCAACAGCGGATTCGGCAGCTGAAATAAAAATTGGAGTGGCTGTCGATTTTCCGTCTCCCCAACGACTATAGGGCAAAAGAACGATGAGCTACGGTTCCTGAGTGAACAGGAAACGAGTCATCGGAAACAAGTCACAGGAAACAAGTCACGAAAAACAAGGAGAAAAAGTCATGCCACAGTATTTGGTTGCTAACTACCTCCCCGACGACTTCGACCCGTCCGTCGTAACCGAAGCGATGATCGAAGAGATCCACGCGCTCAACCGCGAGTTGATTGCTGCCGGGGTGAGGAAGTTCGCTTGCGGGATTTCCCCGGCCCGCAACGCAAAGACGGTGCGGAGGCAGCCTGATGGTACGGTGCTCGTCACCGATGGGCCATACACCGAGACCAAGGAGCACATGGGCGGTTTCTGGATACTGGAAGCCGCCGATATGGACGAGGCGCTCGCGTGGGCGCGCAAGGGTGCCATCTCCTGCGATGCCCCGGGCGAGGTGCGCGAGCTTCTTTTCTACCCGGCTCCGGAACAAGGACCCGGCGAAAGCAAGTAAACAACCTGACCACTGCGGCCTCGGAACACGCACCGTAGTGACGAGATGAACGAGCCGGCGGAACGCTCTGCTGCGGCTCCTAACCCAGGAGAAGGAAGAGAAGAACGATGAAATACATCTGTTTGGGGTACTACGACAAAGGCAAGTTTGATGCCATGACTGAGGCCGAACGAAACGCCATGTTCGACACATGCTTTGACTACGACGACCATCTTCGTGCCAACGGGCACTGGGGTGGTGGTGAAGCGCTTCAGGGTCCGGAAACCGCCTTAACCCTGTCTTGGAAGAACGGCAAAGTGGCAACGACAGACGGTCCCTATGCCGAAACCAAGGAACAACTCGGCGGCATTATTGTTCTTGAGGCGCGAGACATGAATCATGCTGTACAGCTCATCGGCCAGCATCCGGCGCTGACGTATGGCAACATTTTCGAGATTCGGCCAGCCGGGGACATGAACGAAGTCATCAAGGCAAGTGAGCAGCGACGGAGACAGGGCGTCGCCCCCTGAAGACGGTTCTAGTTTGTCACAGACGGAATCGACAAAGCGCTGGCATGCGCAAAGAAAACCGCGGCCAGCGCTGCCGCGATTTTCCGCAGCAGGTGCTGGAGTGGCCTGAACGGAACGATCGCGAGTTTGAAGGTTCGGGAAAGCTGGAAGTCGGTCATCTCGGCTTCGGCAAGAGTGATGCGATCGCGCGCGTCGCTCGGTAAGGCATTCGCTTTTGTACGACATCGCGCCAGCATAGGCTTGGATTTGTCGACTCCGGTCACGAAGCACCTAGCTTCGGTACCGGCAATGAGCACGCGGCCAGTACCACAGCCCAGTTCGAGCGCCTCTCCCGTTTCTCGGCAGAGATCGAAATCCCCATCTCAGACCTGTCCAAGACGCCGGGCGCCGTCGGCCGCCTCCCAGAATCCTTTACCGAAGCTGCTGTCTCAGGACCGTCTTCAGCAGGTCAACTCGCCACTACTACGACGAGCGCAGTCGTGCGGCGCGCTCCCACTTTGCGGTACCCGTGAGGTATTGCGGATTCAAAGTAGATCGCGTCCCCTTCCGCCAACTCCGGCTTATTCTCGCCGATTTCGATCGCCAGTTTGCCCGATATCACGTAAAGAAACTCAACACCGGTGTGTTGGTGCCGGCTCGCATGCGATCCCTCGGGTGCTTCGAACTCGGCATAGTAAGCGTTCAGTTTCCGGTTCTCCGCAAGAAAGTCCAGGCTCTCAAAATGGTATGCGGGATGGCGTCTGTCGGGCGCTTCCGGAAAACGCAGGCGCTCTCGCTTTCGTATAACTTCGAGCACAGGTTTGGGCTCGGGACTGAAGAAATATTCCAGCCCCACGCTGAAGACGAGTGCGATGCGCAGAAGAGTGGGCAACGTGGGGTGCATCAGGTCACGTTCAAGCTTCGATAGCAACGACGGAGAAAGACCTGTGTGCTTGCCGAGTTCACTCAATCCCATGCTCTTACGCAGCCGCAAGCGCCGTAGTTTCTCGCCAATCGAATACCGCTTTAAGCCTTGTGTAATCGTCTCGGATTCCATTCTTTTCGTTTTCCTTTGAATCAACTTTCTCCGCGCATTTTGAGGCTACGGAAAGCAGATGCGTTCCTTTGCTTTACAGTAAATCCGTTTTTCCCTACGATCAAGGTGTGGTCGCGGAAAAATCACGGCCGCTTTTGAGAAAGGATTGAACTCACCATGAAAAAACTTGACATGCTAGCCCGGGTGCTGCTGATAGTTGGAGGCCTGAACTGGGGGTTAGTCGGTATTTTCCATTTCGATCTCGTCGCCGCAATCGTGGGCAGACACTTTGGCGAGACCTCGCCCGTCAGCTCAGTGATTTACATGCTGGTAGCCCTCGCCGCCATATACGAAGCCCTGTCCTGGAAAGCCATCCAACGGCGGCAGCACGGAAGTTACTCGCCGGCCGGCATATAAGTTAGTCACATACAAGCGAATGGAGAAATGCAAATGAATTACGGAAACTTATTAAGATCGGAACCCGAGCGCGGAGCAAAGGAA
>JAFATG010000261.1 GCA_019244055.1 Acidobacteriaceae bacterium
TCGCTATCGACATCGTTCTGCACGTCTCTAGGATTGAAATGATTGAAGAGGTTGAACACGCTGACCCCCACACGAGCCTTCATGTCCTTGTGCGGGAACGGAAGAGAAACGGGGCGTGTGACCTGAATGTCGAAGGAGTTGAATTGCGGAAATCGCTGAGAATCGCGCGGCCCAACAAACTCCCGATACTGATTAATCAAAGAGTAGGGAAACCCCGTGTGAACGTCGAACACCGGCATGAGCCGCAGCTTGAAGGGTGCCTCAAACTGTCCCCAGAACAGGACACGGTTGGGTGCATCGAATGGCAGACGAGCCTTCTCGTCGGGTTCTATGACGGGATTAGCGTTGTTTCCGAAGAATTGATTGAAGTCGTTCAGATTGCCGTACGCCTTTGATCGCACATATGAGGCGTTCACTGTATCGTGCAGGAATTTGTAGCGGCCGCTTACCTCAAATTCACGATAGAAACTGCTGCCGGCATTTGAGACGGACAGCAGACTGGCGTTCTGCTCCGGATTGATAACAAAATCGCCTACTGTGTCACGTTGCTCAAATCCCGTGCGAATCGAAAGGCCGGAGGTGACTTGCCGATCTAACTCGACGTTCCAACCTAAACTTCGAGGATTCTGAAGACGCCCGCTGATCGTATTGACATAAACGTCAGAGTCAATAACCTGCCCGGTCGCCCCCAGGTCCAAAACCGTGCGGTTGGGCAGGAATGGGAACGACGCTACATTCAACGGTACCCGGTCATAAAAGAGACCCATGCCGCCCTTGAGCAGCGTATTTCCGTCTGATGTTAATAACAGGGTGAAGCCCGCTCTGGGTGCGCTATTCGTTGCTTTCGTTATGGAATCGTGATCTACCCGTAGCCCGAGTTCCACATTCAACCGGTGGGTCAGGGACCACGTATCCGCGACGAACCACGCCATTTCGTTCTGGTGTATGCCAAAGTGGGAGGCCGGGCCAAACTCGATTTCTTCGATTGGTTGCTCGGGAACCCCGAAGATAGTTACGGGCAAAAGCTGGACATGGCCCTCATAACTGCTGCGAGCAAAATCTGTTCCCGCTTTGATCTGGTGCGTACCGAGAAAATGCTTCGTGTCGAAGTGATAAGTTTCCTGCCATTCTGCTCGATTCGTGTTCCTCCGCTGACGGTCGAAAACTCCTCCCGCGGTAGTCTCAATGAACAATTCATAGGGAGCACTGCTGTTCGCCGTGACGTCGGCGTCGTAAGTCTTGTAACTGAACTGCGAGACAAGTAAGGATCCGGCGCCGGTTGAGTAGCGGTGTTCCAGGGAGGCCATGTTTCCACGCTGGTGTAGATCGGGCGTCGAAGGCTGAGGGGTGAACGTGTTCAAGCCCAGGTAGTTGGTTTTCTGCGGATACAGCGCAACGGATGCGGTTAATGACTGCCGTTCGGTTAGCGTTGCATCAATTTGAGTGAAGGAATTGAAACCTTCATATCGTGTATCCCGCTCAAGTGGCGGAAGACTCGAAACCGGCACTCTAGTAAAGCGGTACTCAAAGGACTGAGTGAAAGCAATTTTGTTCGTTAGCAGGGGCCCCGTGAGGGTCATCCTCGGCGTTAGCGACTCGAGCCCTATGAAATCCCCGTCTCGTTTTCTTGGTCGCGGGAACAGGTTTTGTGCGGACAAATGCCAGTCGTTGAAGTTTCCCGTTGTCGTGTCGATATTCGATACAGCGCCTGCGAGCCTGCCGTACTCGGGATCGTATGGATTCGCAATAACTTTTACGCTTTCGACCACATCGATAGGCAGAGTCAGTGCAGGATTGCCGGTCACAGGGTCGGTCACATTAGCGCTGTTTAAAAGCGCGCCACCCTGCGAGGTGCGGGCGCCCTTCATGTTGATCAACCCGTCCGGTCCTCGAACAACGCCCGGAATTAGCGGCAGCAAACTGTCAAAACGGTCAAATCGATTTGGCGCGTCAAGAACAACGGACCTTGTTACCTGTGTCTGGTCTGCAGGTTCTCTCGAAAGACTCGATTGCTCCGCGGTGACGGTAACCGATTGCTGAAGCGTCTGTACCTGCAACTGAACAGGAGCTTCGGTCGTTATACCGTCCGAGACGGTAACGTCCGCGGAACCGGCAAGACCCTGTGCCGTCACGTCTATCCGGTACGAACCCGGCGCGATGGCGCTGAAGTGATATCGGCCGTTCTCATCTGAACTTGTCTGCGCAGAAGCGCCATTTCCGCTAAGCTTGACCGCGGCTCCGGCCACGGCTAGTTGGACGCCATTGGGGTCGCCTGTGAATACGTCTCCTTGTAGTTCGCCAGACTGAGCGACAAGCCGTGGTGACTGCGCATTGCTGGGCAATGGCAGGCAGCACAGCAATACCACGAGACCGCCCAGGAACGGCTTGCGAATGGTTTGTGCCGCTTGGTTCATCTTGCTCACGCACCAAATACGGCAGTTCATGCTCCACATTGAGCGTGGGCTAAGTCCTTCGCATTCACCACCTCAGGGAGGCGCGGACGACAGCGCTTAACGAATCCACAACAATTGCCGAAAACTCATCATCGTGTTACCCGTTTCGTGGTGATTGCATGAGGCGTTCTGTTTGGCAACATGCATGCGAGCAGGCTTCGTGTGGAGGATGACCATGAATTGTTGTGATGCCTGTGGGCTGACCGAATCCCAAGCGCTGGCCGCCGCGAAAACGATCGGCCTGCACGAAGAATTTAACTGCGGTCTTTACAGTTGTTGCCAGGTCAGCGCCTGGGCTGACGAGCAGTGCCTGGCGTGGTTCGAGGCGGTAGAAGAAGATGCGCAGCTCGCGCAGCAGGCGCTCAACACGATCGATGACTTCGGAAAAGAGGCCGCGCTTGTTCCCGTTCATCTGCGTCGCTCCGTCCCGTGGTATCGACGCGCTTGACAGCACTGACATCCCGTCGGTTGAAAGCCGCCGCGCCCATACGCACGGCGGCTGTAAACAGTTATTCAACTGGACGCGCAACTCGGAATACAACCGTCAGTAATACGGCCGCGACTAACCAAACCATCCAATTACTCAATGGCCCTTCCGACCACAAGAATGAGTTGTTGAATCCGAGGTCAGCGGCTAGCGACCAAAGCACCAAACTATAACTGATCAGCAGCGTAGGCCCGCCAAGGACGATCAGGATTTTCAGGCAAATTCGGGTGAGGCGGGTGTTTGAGAAGTATCCGATGTTGCCTAACAAACCAGACCTCCAAATTCGGGGACTCGAGCAGCCCCGTGTTTGGCGGGAATGCCAGGTACAGTGCTATGCTTCTTTCGCTCCCGGGGACCACAATCGCCTCGACCAGCGCGGAAACTCTTGCATGTGAGTAAGTTGCTCAGTTTCTTTTTGCAGTTGAAAATTCTCCATTGAACCGTGCCTATGGGAACGCGCTGCGCCGCCGAAATCTCGTGGTACTCCCATTGCTCGACAAACCGAAGGATCATTGCTTCGCGCTCGTGTGCGTCTAAGAACGTCATCCATTCGTAGAACTCAAACGCATTGGTTCCGTGCGATTCAGACCTTACGCTGACCAGCCGTTTCTCCGCGTCCTCCAAGTGGATGATTTCTACATTCCGCCTCACCTTCCGGTAGTAAGCGGACAAAGCATTGTGGGCAATTTTGAATAGCCAGCTACGGAATAACCTTCTATCGCGTACCTGATTCGCTTTCGTGTACACCGTCCACATGACTTCTTGCGCCAGATCTTCCGCCGCCGTAAACTCGCGTGTGCGCGAGCGAAAAAATGAGACTAGCTGTGGGTTGAAGATCCTGAAGAGTACCGCGAAGGATTCTTCGTTCGGGTTGTCAAGAAACTGATCGGTGGCCGCGCACTCGCGGCAGCTCCCATTATTTGTAATTGCTTGTTCGTTCATCGGAGGACGGACGTGTAATATCCGACTTCCGTAGGGCACTCAGGGTGCCAACAAGCGCGCTCCTGCATTGTCTTTTGTTTTGTTGCACAAGCAAAACAAAGGGATCGCACAACGTTGGTGAGTTCTCGTCAATTGCTGAGTATCAGGCGCTCGAGGTGATGTTCGGCTGGCCTTTATGCTTACGCTGCTTTCCTCGTTACCGCACATCCAACTGGAATAGGTGTCAAAGCTGCTGATAGCATCCTCTTCGCTCGAAATCGCCGGGATTTTACGGAAGGGACAGTCGTATTAAGATGACGTGCTGTTTCGCGCGCGGTTAGCTGCTCGATGTCGCAAAGAAGAACAATCTCCTGATACTTCTTCGGCAGCCGCGCGATAGCTAAATGAACCATTTGGGCACACTCCGCAAGCTCCGCTAACTTCTCGGGCGAATCACGAACACAGACGGGCTTCTCCAAATTCGGGAATTCCGCACATGTCGGTCTATAACGCAAATGACGATAATGTTCAAACACCTCATTAATGGCGATGCGCGTGAGCCAGGACCGGAAATTGGCCTCAAAGCGAAAGGATGAAAGCTTCAGCCATGCCTTCAGAAAGACATA
>JAFATG010000311.1 GCA_019244055.1 Acidobacteriaceae bacterium
CGACGCCGGGTAGCGCGGCAGGATGGACATAAACTGTGGCCTCCAGGTTGCCGTGAGGTGATTCGACCCGCACCCAATCGCCAGTTGCGACCTTCAGCCGGGCAGCCGTTTGTGGGTCGATTTCAATCGGAAGATCCCACATGGCGCTCGACGCGGGATCAGGGAGTTCCTGCATCCACGGCAAATTCGCGCCGCGTCCGTCATGGTACTGGAGCGAAAGATAAGGCTGGAAGTGAAGCGGAAATTGTTCAGGCGCGCCTGCGAAAACGGGGCTGCTCCACTCGATGTTTTCGGCGAGCGGCTTCAAATTTACTCCGGTGACTTCTTGATCGCGCCAAAGGCCGCCCTGGCGCGCCACTTCCTCCCAGCTCTGATCCGGCGGCAAGAGTGGCTGAACAAAACTCGCGGCGCTTACGGGCTGGAACGTGACGTTCATTTTGCGCGCGATGGCACCCAGCGTTTGCTCGAGTGGCCGCGTGTTGTAGAGCGGCTGCACGAACGGCGTTGCGACATTGACTGACACCGGCGCGACGGCTATGGCCGGTACAATCGCCGCTTCAGACTCCAGCGGATGATTCGTTGGAAGAATGACATCGGCATAGGCAGCGGAATCGTCAATAAACATTCCGAAGCTGGCGATCATGTCGAGATGCGCGAGTGCGCCAGTAACTCCGCTGGCCGACGGAAGAGTGTAGACAGGATTCGCGCCGTCTAACAGAACGACTTGGGCGCGCTTGAGAGCTTCGGCAACGTTCGCGGTTTCGGGGCCGGGCGCGGCTGATGGATGTGGTGGCAGAACGCCGCCGGGACCTCCAATATTGCCGAGCAGCAGGTTGACATAGTGAGCCGCTATCAGCGCGTCGAGAGAATTGGTCTGGACGATGGAAGCGCCCGCGATGACGAGTGGGGCTTCCGATTCTCCAAGCTCCCGCGCAATCCGGCGCAGACGTTTGTCATCGATCCCGGTATCGTGATTGAGATCGCCCAGGTTCGCCGTGAGAATTGAATCTCTAGCGCCAGCGGGTAGCTGTTCCACATTGCGGGCGAGTTTCTCGTCAAGCAGTACCCGCGCGATGGCAATGAGAAGCTGAGGCTCGGAACCAGGACGCAGCGGAAGCCACTCGTCCGCGCTTCCAGCGGTCAGCGACATTCTAGACTCGGCTTGGACCAGTTTGCCCCGTATGCCGGGACGCCCCTGTCGGAATTGGCCGAACTGGCGGGCGTAGTAAACCGGAGAAGTCCAGCCGCCCAGGAAATCGGCGCCGACCCCGAGTGCATAACGCGCATTGGCGAGATCGTAACGCGGTATGCCCTTCCAACCGAAAACGGCCGCCGCCGCCTTCTTTTCCAGAGCGAAACCGTCGAGAGAGCAAGCGACTGCAGGCGGCGCGCCAACAGATTCGAGGAAATGCTGGATTGTAACGGATCGCGAACTGGCTTGCGGTGTGGTGAGGAATAGGGTTTTGCTGGGATCGCTCGAACGGTCCTTGGCCAGTTTGTCTGCTACGGCTCCGACGGCCTCGTCCCACGAAATGGAAGTAAACTTGGCCTCGCCGCGACCTGCGGTTCTGCGCATCGGGCCTGTGACGCGGTCAGGGTTGTAAAGAGACTGCAAAGCCGCGTGTCCCCGCGCGCATAGACGCCCTCCGCTCACAGGATCCAGCGGATTGCCTTCCAGCTTTTTAACACAGGCGATGCGTTCGCGAAATTTTTGTCCGTTTCGCTCGATAATGCGCTCGCCTTCCATCACGCGTGCTATCGTGCCGCAGCCTGCTCCGCACTCGGTACAGACCGCGGGATGCCATTGTTCATAGCCCGGAACGATTTCATGGTTCGGAACCAGCAAGGGAATGAGCGTGTCGCTCTTGTTGCCGCAGGCGTTCGTGGCTACTCCGGCGGAAACAGCCGAAACGATCTTGAAAAAATTACGGCGATCCATTGCCTTAGAGCAGTTTGCCCATCCAGATCAAAAGTGGCAAGCGGCGCAATCCTCCGACGCCTGCTCTTGCCGGTGGCAAGTGAGGCACGTGCCCATGTTGTGAGTCACCGTGCGCTCCGCAACCGTGGCTTTGGTGAGGTCCCCATGACAAGTGGAACAGGAAATGCCCGCCCGATAATGTGGCGCATGGCGGAACTTCACATGAGCATCAGGAGAGAAGCCGTAGACACGTACCCAAGGAATTTCGATGTCCTTGTTGGCGTACTCAATCACTTTCTTGACTTCCGGCTTTTCCCTCGCCAGCTTGGCGTGACAGAGCATGCATTTTCGAACCGATGGGATGCCAGCGGCAGCGCGATCATCGGCCCCGATATGGCAATCGATACATTGCAATCCAAGTTGCATGTGAGTATTGTGCGGGAATGCGATCGGCTGCTGGGCCGCCATCACGGTCGCGGCCCATGCGGCAATGAGCCACGCGCCTCCCACGGTTTGTCGAAGTCGCCCCGTTCGCCAATCAAACAATTTCAAGTCTCGACAAAAAAGCTAGAGTAATAGTCGTAATCGCCGAGCGGTCGGCACAGAAAACGAGGCACAGAGAATATGATACCGATGGCTCACGAACAGATCCTTCACCATCGCGGTAATTACTTGGTCCGGCGCTTACAGCTTCCGCCCGGACACGCAACTCCTTGGCATCGCGACCGCTGCCATCGCGTAACGGTAGTCCTCAGCGGCGACATCCTCCAAGTTGAGTTCCGGGATGGGGCCGAAACCGAGCGCTTCGCAATTACTGTTGGCGAAGCGCACTGGCTGGAACCGAGCGATCGTGTTCACCGCGCGGTCAATGTGGGAACGCGGACGTATGAGGAGGTCACAACCTTTTTCCTTGAGCGTCCAGATGCGTCCCCTCAGCCTCAAGTAGAAGAGCCGTAGCAAACGGTGCGGATTTTCAACTTGGTGAGGTGATGGCGCGGGAGACGAGATTCGAAGCGAGTGTCCATTAAGAGAGATCGTCCCTGCGGTTTGTGCGCACATGCAAGAACACTCCTTGACCAAGTCGATTTGGGTGCTGTAACATTTTCTGTAAATTGTTTTCGGTTTACATAGGCTAGCAGTAGCTGCCCTGGCCTCCAACTCGAATGCGGGGGAGCTAAACCAGAAACCCTCGACAAAGTGAGAGAAAAAGCTACCTGACAGAACCGGAACCGGTTAGGACCGAAATCATTCCCGAAGAGTTTCAAAAACGCTGCTCAATACGGTCGCGTTGTCCGGCAAATCATCGGTCGCTATTTAGCGCCTGCAGCAGTGGCCCTGTTCTGTCTGGCGAGCGCCGCCTTACTGATAGCCAAACAGGGCCCGCGGCCTTTTTTTGCTCGACGATGCGGGTTACGGAGACAGTTACGTTCTCCATGACGTCCAACAGTTCCAGACCAGTGGCGTGATCTACCGGGACCTTTCGCGCCCGCCGTACACGCTGTCAGCATACAGTCCCTTTGTATACATCCTCTATTCTTTATCGGGCCGGATAGGATCTTCGGAGAACCCGTTCGTGGGCGCCCGATCAATGGTCATCGCAGCGTTTCTCCTATGCATCGCAATGGTGGTTTCAATCGCGCGAGCACTCATTCCGACGCGCTTCGGGTGGGTTTTTGCCCTCTTGCTGGCGGCCTCTATGACCCACTATGCGAGAGTGGGTTCTTCAGCTCCGCGGCGATTTTCCTGGGATCTTCTTCAGCTTGATGGCAATTCGTCTGTTGCTGGTCGGGTCTCCGTTGGGGATGTTCCTAGCCGGGCTTTCCGCCCGTTTAGCAACGCAATTTAAGTTTACTTTCGTCGCAGCTTTGGTTGCGGGGACCATGTGGCTAATGGCTCGTCGACAGTGGAAGGATTTGGCGCTATTCGTCGCGGCCGGGTTTCTCGCGTCCGCGGGTTTGTATCTCATCTTTTGGTTACGAGAGCCCCCGGATGATTGTGCATCTGACGTCGTTGCGTATCGGTTTCGTCGATCCTGTTGGATGTCTCGTTATTGCGTACAAAGTCCTTGGCGAACCGGTGGTTCTGCTGGCCATCGTCGCGATCCCGGCAGTTGTCTCATATGTTTCGCCTCGGCGGGCGCGCTACTTGGTGGATTTGCGCTAATTTCCTTCGTCATAGCCGGGTTGACGGACCTCCACCCGGGCGGCAATATCAACTATTTCTTTGAAGGACTGTTCGCTTTGGTTCCGATAGCGGCTTATCGGCCTCACCCGTTTGTTGACTCTTGCGCGCCGCAGCACCGCCGTCGGCCTCTTTGTTGTCGCCCTGTTTCTCGTTCAGTTTCCGCGCGCGAAAGGCAGTGAATTTGTGACCTTCTGGAAGTGATCCACAACCCAGCAATTGGGTTCCGTGCAGTAATTCGGATAACGCATCTTTCCGGCGACTGCAGAATGCGCTTCAAGGCCAGCACATTTTCTCCACCGTGGAACGGCTAGCCCTTTTGGATCCCGCTCCCGCGCTAGTGAACGCTTTCAGCTTTTGGACGATCAATCCCCAGCCCATTTACAAGAGAATCGGCAACAGCGAATTCGATGTCGTAATCACGGACTTCCGCGCGAAAAAGTATCGTGGCGTGGACCTTGTCTCGCCCGGCCTTCGCAACGCGATCACCGTGACGTATGCCCCCATATTGTGTAATACGTGGAGTGCTACTGCACTTGCCGCGCAATCGGCCGCCCAAGCGTACTCTTCCACAATTCCCTCAAGGTCAAGGGGTCGAAGGCTCTAAGACTCGGGGTGCCGTCCCATCAGCCGTCGCCGCATCAGATGTGGCGACCCAAACAATGCCTTCAGAGCTGCCGTTTGAGGATGTCGCCAGCACACCGCCTGGAAACGGACGTGTCACAGATGTCTGCGCCACGGCATGGGTATCAAACAACCCAGCTGTGTATCGAAACGCTCTTAAAACATCGTCCGATCCCCAAACATACAGGAGCGGTCCGCCAGGTGCTGAGCTCCAGTATGCCAGCCCGTCGTATAAACCGTTTGTATCAATGCCGGAGGTAAGGAGGTCTGTCGTGGCATGAAACGTCTGAACGACTGAAGGATTTCCAGCCACTCCTTGTAAAATGCGGCCACTTGCCCTGTCCTTAGTGCAACAATAACTGAACCATGTGGAAGTGGGATGTCTTTATTAGTCATTCATCGGAAGATAAGGCCCAAGTGGTGATTCCTTTAGTGAACGCGCTCGAAGGACGGGGGGTTCGGGTTTGGTTAGATGACAACCAAATTCTTCTTGGTGACAGTATCGTAGGTCGAATCGAGGAAGGCCTTTCCAAAAGTCAGTTCGGCGTAGTTGTCGTGAGCCCGTCCTTTCTTAAACGAAAGTGGACGCTAAAGGAGCTTCGCAGCTTTCAGTGGTCCGACAATATCCTGCCAGTCTGGCATCACGTTTCAGCCGACGACGTCAGGGCTCACGCACCGCTCCTTGCCGATCTCAAGGCGATCAATACCACCGCTGGAATCGATGTGGTCGCTGATGTGATCCTCCGAAAACTATATGTCATTGAGAGTCACTCGACGGACGTTCCGAATCGGCTAAGATTCGAGTTCGCGGAACTCCTGCGCGGCGCGTCGAAGTCGGCTGTACAAGAGTTCCTTTTCGAGAATCGCATGATCTTGCTTAAGGCTTTCGGTCTTAACGCGGTGGCATTTCTGAGGTTTGATATCACCATGGGATCGAGCGTCCGGATCGACGTTGCTTATTCTTCGTACCAGCCTTCTGCTATGCGATATGGAGATTGGAGGCTTGTTTGGTTATTAGAGCCCGACCGGCCTCTTTTTCAGGGCGAGATACCGCAGATCGCATTGGCCACCGCTCTGTCGGATATTGAGGCAACACGAGAATGGATAAAGAATAATCCCGACAAGGCGAAACAGATTCTTCCAGACATAGCTCCATCGTTCAGAGGATATGTGGTCGGCGGCTCGCGCCCAGCCGCAGGCTCGGTCGAAACTCGTTCCCTATCACATCTCAACGAACGACTGGCTGACATAACCGTGCGAACGTATCAATGGCTCTTAGATGGCCTCATTAAAGAAAGGGTCGAGAGAGCGCCGGGATAACCGAAGTAGAACGGCACTGCCACAATCAATTCTGAGGCCGATTCAAACGCCGAGAACAAGCGCTTAAGTAGAATCGTATTCGGTGTCGGCATGCCCTTAGCCCCTGCCACGCGGCTCGGACCGTACGAGATAGTCTCGTTGATCGGTGCTGGTGGTATGGGGGAAGTCTATAAGGGACGAGACACCCGGCTTGACCGCGATGTTGCTGTTAAAGTTCTCAGCGAGAAGCTCGGGCTCGATGTTCGGCTGCTATCGCGTTTCCGCACGGAAGCGAAAGCGATCGCAGCGCTTTCCCATCCCAACATCGTGTCGATCTACGACGCCGAATTGGAGCACGCGCCGTTTTTTCTCGTCACTGAACTCCTCGAAGGCGAAACAGTCCGGCAGGCAATCGAACGCTCGCCGCTCGGCTGGCAACGGGCACTAGAAATCGGAGCCGCCGTTGCGGACGGGCTTGGAGCTGCACATGCGGCCGGTATCATTCATCGGGACCTGAAGCCGGAGAACATCTTCGTAACCACTCGACACGGAGTAAAGATTCTCGATTTTGGGTTAGCTCGATTCAAACCCGCTTTGGAAGGGCGATGCGGCGTCCTGGCGTCGACACTTTCGGACACGACTGCGGTGATAGGAACCGTCGGCTATATGGCGCCTGAGCAAGTCCGCGCCGAAGCTGTGACCCCCGCGACCGATATGTTCTCGCTAGGATGTGTGCTTTATGAAATGATCACTGGACACAAAGCGTTTCAAGGCCCAACAGCCGCGTCCACGCTCGCGACGGTCTTTAATGAAAGGCCGCGACATGCCCGTGAGTATGTACACGAAATTCCGGCGGAGCTAGACCGCTGGATTGCGCATTGCCTTGCCAAGGACGCTAATGATCGTCCGCAATCCGCCCACGACCTCGCGCTCATTCTGCGCGACTTTTCCGGCCACCGGAAACCCAGCAGGCGCTTAGGCAATGGCGGCGCGAACAGCAGACTCGAATCACTGGCTGTGCTGCCGTTCTTAACATCTCCGAATAGCCCCGATGCTGAGTACCTCGCGGACGGCGTTAGCGAAACATTGATCAACAACCTTGCTCAGCTTAGCTGTTTGAGAGTGGTCGCTCGGAGTACGGTCTTCCGACACAAGGGCAGGGATATCGATCCGATTCAGATTGGCCGCGATTTGGGCGTGAGTGCCGTTCTCACCGGAAGGATCTTCCAGCGCGGGGAAATCCTGGTCATCGCCGTTGAACTTGTGAGAGTAAGTGATGGGTCACAGCTATGGGGTCAGCAATACAAAAGGAAACTGACGGACATCTTCGCAATCGAAGACGAAATATCTACGGAAATCTTGGGACGCTTGAGGGTCCGATTCACTGCCAACGAACAGAGTCGACTGACTCGACACCATACGGCAAACCCGGACGCCTATCAGTCGTATTTAAGAGGGCGACACTCATGGAATAAGAGAACAATCGAGGGCATGCGGCAGGCGCGGATGCATTTCGAGCAAGCCATTGAGGCTGATCCGGGCTACGCGCGAGCTTACGCTGGCCTCGCGGATTGCATAGCGATGCTTTCCATCTATAGCGAGATCGATCCGCGGCAGGTTCAAGCCAGGGTGAAGGTGGCGCACGATATGGCCCTGGAAATTGATCCTGGGCTCGCAGAGGCGCACGCCTCTCGCGGGTTCAAGCTGCTTCTCTTCGATTGGAAATTTGAGGAGGCAGAAGCAGCACTTCGAAGGGCGCTCGAATTAAATTCCGGGTATGCTTCGGCGCACCAGTGGCTCGGCTTTGCCTTAGGCCTCAGCATGCGGCTCCAGGAGGCCCGTGCTGCGATGAGAACCGCTCAAGAACTCGATCCGTTCTCCGCAAGCATCAACACAACGGCCGTATGGCCTGTTTATTGGGCCCGCCTCTTCGATGAAGCGATCGAAGGATTTCGCAGCGCAGCCGCGCTTCACCCAGGCTATTGGGTGGCTCATTACTACCTCGGACTCTCGTACTGCCATCAAGGCAATTACGGACAGGGTATTCTCGCTCTGCGCCATGCAGCAGATATCGGCGACAGCATATGGAGATTCGCAGGCTTGGGATTCGTTTATGGGCGGGCGGGACAGTCTGAGCAGGCTCGAGAAGTTCTGGCCCAATTACATGAGGTGGGCCAAGAGCGGTACGTGCCGGCGATCTACTCTGCCATCGTGCACTCCGGTCTCGGTGATATTGATGAGGCGCTGGCATATCTTGAACGCGCGGTTGAGGAGCGTAATTGGGAAATCGCTTGGCTGCATGTGGACCCTTTCTGGGACAGCCTCCGTTCAGATCCTCGGTTCCAACGTCTTCAGGCGCATGTTGCTCTGCCCTCAACCGTCCACATGCCGGTAACGAAATAACCTAACGCAGTTACAGTAGCAGGAACGACGCTGCTGTTGTATTAACGGCTCTTCACACAATCGGTAATAAACATTTACATCGAGCGTGAAGTCGCGTAATCAGCCTCAGCATCAAAGCAAGTGGGAGCACCACATATGGGTCAGGCTGGACTGAAATTGGATATGACGAGGACGGGATGGGAAGCCGAAGCGCTCGAAAGGAACCTTCGCAGACGGGTAGTGGGACAAGAGGACGCGATCCGCTGTATTGCCGAGTGTTACCAAATGTTCCTTACCGGATTACGGTCTCCAGGGCGCCCCGTCGGGAACTTTCTGTTCCTTGGACCCACCGGCTGTGGCAAGACGCGTGTCGTGGAAGCTGTTGCGGAGTCACTGTTCGGTAGCGCCCGAGCCGTTCTGAAGATAGACTGCGCCGAGTTCCAGCACAGCCATGAGATTGCCAAGCTGATTGGGTCTCCTCCCGGATATCTCGGGCACCGTGAAACCCATGCGGCGCTTAGCCAGGAGGTTTTGGATCAATTCCACACAGCCAAACTCAAGATGAGCTTGGTCTTGTTCGACGAAATTGAAAAAGCTAGTGACTCGCTGTGGAACCTCCTTTTGGGAATCCTGGACAAGGGGATATTGACTCTCGGGGACAACCGCAAGGTGGATTTTTCTTCGGCAATGATCTTCATGACCAGCAATCTGGGGGCGGCTGAGATGAGCACCCTGATCAGGCCGAAAGTGGGGTTCGGAAGTTTTGCCGAAAGACCGGATGAAAGGCTCGTGCGACGACTCCGCACAGTTGGCGAGGAGGCCGCCCGGCGGAAATTCCCTCCGGAGTTCTTCAATCGCCTGGACAAGATAGTTGCTTTCCAAGCTTTGGGCGAAGCCGAATTGCGCTCTGTTCTCGACCTCGAACTCAGCCTCGTTCAGGAAAGATTGCTTGCGGCTGCTGGTGGCAGACCGCTGGTTTTGACCCTCAGCGACGCAGCCAAAGACTTGCTGTTGCGCGAAGGTACAGACTTGCGATATGGAGCCCGGCATCTCAGGCGGGCTGTTGAACGACTACTGGTTCAGCCTCTCTCGAATCTACTCGCCAGCGGTCAGATATACGGCGGGGATTTCGTGTTTGTAGATCGTGCGCAGGAAGGGGACAGCCTGGCGTTCTTCAAGCAACCCACGCCTGCGGCGATACAGGAACCAAGATCCGCAGCCGCATAAAGAAGCCGGCGTTCATCTTGCCGCCTGCGCTGACCAGGGCGGCACAATCCCGTTCATGCGCGCGTAAGCCACTAATTGCCCCATGTGCTCGTTCGCGTGCACGATGATCCGGAGATACATGCCGTCCACAGTGGCATCTCTGCCGTTGACTTTGACCTTGCGCTGAAGGTCGGCGGTAGTTATATTTGCATGAGCGCTTTTGACGGCCTCGAGCGAACGTTTCAACCACTTGATAATTTCCGGTTTCGCGGTTACCGTCTTTTCCATGTTTTCTGATTTGACGTCGGCAGGCAGTGGGGGACCTGTGACGCTCAGCAAATAGAAGTTCGCAAGCGCGATATGCATGAAGACTTCGCTGACGGATCGCACGCCGGGCGCAGGGCGCCACCCGAACTTATCGGCCGGGATCGCTTCGGCTAACTCGACCAGTTGCCTGGAAACATGGCGCCACTCTCCGTCGTAGCCCTGCCAGAGTCCCTCATACGGATCGACCTGCTGGGCACGTGCGGCCATGGCCGCCAGAAGTAACGCGAGCAGAAACGTTTTCATGATCTCTCCCTTGTGCTGTTAGTCCTTAGAATCTCGCGTCACGAGGCACTCTTTTGGACGCTGACCTGCGCAGGGGCGGCAAATCTTTCAAAATTTGTCCGGAACAGGCGCTGGATAGTGTCCCTGATTTGTACCCGTGTGACGATGGCGCCATCTTCGGCAAGCAATTGGAACGTATTCGTGAGAATCGGCCCTAGCGTTCGCCGCGTGTTTCGCCATTTATAGATCACTTGTTCGAGAACACGGGCGTCGGAGTGCTGAGGGATGAAGCTCGCCCCCAGCATTTCAAGTCGCTCGCGAGTGACTTCCTCGACAATCGAAGGATTGTTCAGAAACCACCAGCACCCGAAGGGCATCAGGTTGGCGAACTTGCGCGCGTAGACGCAGAGCTCATGCTGATTCTCACGGCTAAGCACGCTCGTCAGGAAACGGTTCTCCGGAAACTGAGCGCAAAGATGTTCAAGACTCCGGAGATCAGCCTTCCCCACTGCGTCTCCCGCTAGCCGGATTTTCGGATTGACCTGATATCGAACACCGATCATCAGCGAGAGTGGCAGATCGTGCTCGCGGCAGGATGGAATCACCCCTCCCTGGAGAAGCGTTCCGCGAACGCTCTCCTCTGGGAATTGGAACGTATCCGGCAAGGAACACGCCATGTATACGGGCTTCATGCGAGCACACCAATCCGCCAGGAAACGCCGCACCTCAGCCAGCGTGGCCCCTCCGAGCCCCTGTTCGACCTTGTATCCCTTCGCCAGCAGGGCCTGCCAGTGCTGGTCCCACTTGTTCAGAATCCGGTCCAGGCGCAAAACTGCGCGGAATCGCGAATCCGGCGTGGCCCCACCCTCCCACAGCGATCCCTCTTCGGGATCGAGCGGATCGTTCGTCATGACCGCCTCGCTAATGCCCGCCATTGCAAACACGCGGCCGATGTGCGACCCGAGATCCTGTTGCGCGAAGAATTCCCGGGCCTCGCGCAAACCCGATTCGCTGATCTCGAATCCAAGCTCGCGCATGACATAAGCAACCCCGCGCGTCGCTTCCGAAATAGGGGCGTTCTCAAGAAACAGAGTTCGCCAGATCAGGTCGGCTTGCTCGCGTTTGGTTAGCCGCCAATACTCCTCCGGCTGAATGCCGGAAAAGCGGAAAATTTCGGCTTCCAGATAGTGATACGTGAGAAGCTCATCGATACCCCACAAACCGAGCTTGCCAAGCGAAGGCATGAAGAGATGAGTGTGGACATCGATAATGGGAACGTCTTGCAATTCGTCCCGCACCACTGTCGAAATCTGCGGCGATTTGAGCGGCTCTGCTCCAGCCGCGGCGCTTTGCTCAAGAGATTGGGTGGACATGCGATTCATCACCAACTTATAACGTTGCCCTACGTATAAGGAAGGCGATACATGGCCTATTGAAAAGTGATGGAGCGCAGAATGTTTTCAAAGGTGGGCTTCATGGTTGGAAAATCGGTCGTGGGTGCAACGAAAACGAAGTAGCGTATTGCCCCATTCCTTTGAAAACCTACCATCCAATCGTGTTCGCCCCGGCCATTGTTGGCAGAACGGTTCTCACATTCCACACTCGTTGCCGGGCTGCCGCCAGCGCTGATCGCTGTGGGGCGCCCGCATTCAAGGCCGGGATTGTCCCGCATCACTTCCGATAAGAGGGCATCGAACACCTGATCAGAGGATAGTTGTTGCGGAGGCTGATAGACGTCCGTGAGAACGCCGTAAGCCAGCATAGTGGTGCGTCCTGCACTGGCGCTGTTAACGCCGCCAGGCGGGGCGAACATTGCTGCCCCTGTATTGCCGAGCGCCTTCCAGTTATCAGGGACTCGGATCGAAAAATCGCTGCCGCGGAAGCTCTTCCAAGTAGAAGAAACACGCAGGTCCGGTGCTGCAGCGGCGCTCGTCTTATCATCCAGTTGATTTACACCGGTACTGACCGTCTGATTGGGCGACTGGCCCTTCCACACTCCGGACGCTACTTCCTGTGCCGTGTAGGCGTGCATGCCTGCGACCTCCTGATGCATGCGGGTGAACGCTGGCGTATTTGTGACGTAATTCGAGCGCGGCACGAATGTTGCTATCTCTTTGTCCACGTACTCGGACCGGTTGCCCGGGTTGGGGTGATCGCTCAAGAACTGCGCACTCCCTTCTCCATATTTCTGCTGGATAGTCTCAAAGAATTCGGGCATGGCGCGTGGATCATAGCCTGCGTCGTACAGGATTCCGACTCCCATCAAATCGGCCTGCTCCTCCGCCGCACGCGACATCTTCAAAAAGCCGAGCCCGGCGGTAAGCCCGATACCTCTTGAGCAAGCTCTCCGCCCGCGCCGCCGAGAAGCACTCCAGCCGCAATCTGTCCAATACCCGCGATAAGGCCGACCCGCTTCTGCTTTTCGGCGTTACAAACGGAGTGTTGAAGCACCACGTGCGAGATCTCGTGCGCCATCACGGCGGCAAGCTCCGCCTCATTGCTTGCTGCCTGAACGGTTCCCAAATTGACAAATACACTTCCGCCAGGCAGGGCAAAGGCGTTTATGTCAGCTACGTTGACAACATGAAAGTTGTAGGGCCATTTGTATCCGGGAGCTTCCGCCGCGAGCTTGCGTCCAAGGTCCCGAATGTACTTCGTCTCAGCGCTGGTATCGGGCAGGACGGGCATCTGCTGATAGACCTGTTGCGCGACTTTATCGCCAAGCGCAATCTGTTGTTGAGGCGGAACGTTGTTCTTGCAGGGCTGCAATTCTACGCGAGCATCTAAGGGGAGAAGGAGGCCGAGCAGTAGAATGGCGCAGAGCAGCCTTGTACTGCCGCTGATGTGCTGCCGAAAACGACACTGCACAAAATCATGTTACCGAGACTTGCAGGTCCGATCGCGCAGTGTATGGCTTTAGTCGTCCCGCAACACGGAGGCGGAAGTGACCGAAGAAAGGAAAGTCGCGCTGGTAACTGGCGCGGGAAGTGGTGTCGGGAGAGCAGTCAGCCTCGCCCTGCAGTCAGCTGGATATTCCGTCGTATTAGCCGGTCGTCGCGTTGAGGAGCTTGAACGGACTGCATTGTTAGCCAAAACTTCCGCAGGACAAATGCTCCCAATACCGACAGACGTTAGCAATGCCGATTCTGTGCGATCGCTGTTCGCCCAACTCGTGCACGCTTTCGGCAGGCTGGACCTCCTGTTTAATAACGCCGGTATGAACGCTCCTGAGATGCCAATGGAGGATCTGACAGAAGATCAATGGAACGCCGTGGTAAGCGTCAACATGACGGGTGCGTTTCTGTGCGCCCAACATGCAATTCGATTGATGAAAACGCAACAACCGAGAGGTGGGCGAATCATCAACAATGGATCGATCTCCGCCCATACTCCGCGACCGCACTCCGTGCCGTACACGATGACCAAACATGCCATCACTGGACTGACAAAGTGCATTTGCCTCGACGGGCGCGCCTTCGATATCGCTGGCGGGCAAATTGATATCGGCAATGCAGCCACCGAGATGACGACACGGATGGTCGGTGGCGTCACTCAGCCCGACGGTTCGAAGAAGGCTGAGCCGAGAATCGACCTTCGGCACGTGGCCGACGCAGTTTTGTATATGGCAAGTCTTCCTCTGGATGCAAACGTTCCCTTCATGATCGTCATGGCTACCGGAATGCCGTTTGCGGGCCGCGGGTGAGACACGCCGACTGTTTGCAGTAGCGGCCCTTCTTGTTCTGAGCCGACTCAATAATTTCCATGGCATGCCTGCGAGAATTCAGAACGAGGTGCAATGTCGCTACTTGATTTCTTGGTCGGACCTCCCATAGCCACGTGGAAGGAAGGATCCGAAAAAATCGGGGTTGCAAAAGGCATTCCCGTCTTCGGACTGGACGCTCTTGGATCCGCAGCCTACGGCCCCGAGGCGGCACTCACTCTGCTGATCCCGCTTGGCCTTGCGGGCCTCAACCACATTCTTCCTCTCACTTTCGGCATCATTGCGCTTTTGGGAATTGTCTTCTTCTCATACCGTCAGACAATAGCTGCATATCCGGGCGGCGGAGGATCCTACACCGTAGCTCGCGAGAACTTGGGAACGTTCCCAGGCTTGCTTGCCGCCTGTGCGTTGTTGATCGATTACACTCTCGATGCGGCCGTCGGAATATCGGCAGGAATAGGCGCTCTCACTTCGGCAATTCCTTCGTTGCATCCCCAAACTCTGTGGCTCTGCCTCTCGGCACTACTCATCCTGACTTTGGTGAATCTTCGAGGCGTACGGGAAAACGGCGCGCTTTTCATGGTGCCCACCTATCTCTTCCTCGTTTGCATGCTGGTCGCAATTGGAATCGGAGTCGCGAAAACTGCGCTGGCGGACGGCCATCCCGTTCCCGTCGTCGCTCCTCCCTCGGCACCGGCAGTCGTAGCGGCCGTCAGCGCGTGGCTACTTCTGAAGTCGTTTGCAAGCGGCTGCACAGCGCTCACCGGTGTCGAAGCGGTCAGCAACGGAGTTCAGGCATTTCGAGACGATCGGACAAAGAATGCGCGCCACACACTCGCCGTCATCATCGCCGCTTTGATGATCATGCTTGCGGGCATCGCCTATTTAGTGAAGGCGTACAAGATAGTGGCGACCGACCCGAACGGAAGCCATTACCGAAGTATCCTGTCCATGCTGCTCGGCGCAGTAACTGGTCACGGATGGTTTTACTACCTTTCGATTGGATCCATTCTGCTTATCCTTATCTTCTCTGCGAATACCGCGTTTGCCGACTTTCCCCGAGTTTGCCATTTCATAGCCGAAGATGGCTATCTACCGGTCTCGTTTGCCGACAGGGGCCGAAGGCTGGTCTACTCCGAAGGCATTTTGGTGCTCGCAACAATTACCGGCCTCCTGTTGATAGGTTTCGGCGGGATTACAGATCGCCTGATTCCGCTTTTCGCAGTGGGCGCATTTCTTGCTTTCACAATGTCGCAGGCAGGAATGGTATTCCATTGGCGCAGAGAACGTGGGCGGGGCGCGCGCCGCAGCATGCTCATAAATGCCGTGGGCGCCGTTTCCACCGGCATCACTACGTTGATCATCATCGTTGCTAAGTTCTCTGAAGGCGCTTGGATTACTGTACTCGCGATCCCTTCCCTGCTCCTTCTGATGTACGGCGTTCGGCGGCATTACAACAAACTGATACGAGAAATAGCGGTCCACACGCCCCTCCCGGAGCACAGGGATCCAGCGCCTCTGATGGTAGTAACCCTGACCGGCTGGAGCCGCGTTGGCAAAGAGGCCCTACGCACGGCGATGACCCTCTCAGATGAGGTTAAAGTCGTCCATGTGATCGAAGACCGCAACGATAAGGTTCGATCTCCCGATGAAGTATGCGATCGCTGGACGGAGCTCGTAGAGAAGCCGGCGCGAGAAGGCAATCTGCCCGTCCCTGAGCTGGTGGTTCTCAAGTCGCCCTACCGATTTGTGGTGACCCCGATCGTGAATTACATCCTGAAGCTCTCGAAAGAAAACCCGGACAGGCGCGTGATTACTGTCATACCTGAGCTGATGGAACGGCGTTGGTATTACTATTTCCTTCACACCCAACGAGCGTCGCTGTTAAAAGCGCGGCTGCTGATGGTGGGAACCGATCGAATCAGCGTGTTAAACATCCCCTGGTATTTGAAACACAGCTAACGCGCATACTGGGTTTTGGCAAGTTCTCTGCAAATCGAGAAGACCTCCGGTTGGGCTCCGCTTCGCCATCCGCTTTTCCGGAATCGCTGGATCGCGTCCATTGTTTCGAACCTTGGCAGTTGGATGCAGGACACCGCTGGCACGTGGCTGATGACCGCGCTCACTTCCTCGCCGTTACTCATCGCCTTAATGCAGACAGCAGCGAGCCTCCCTGTTCTACTGCTCGGATTCCCAGCCGGCGCAACCGCCGATATCTTTGATCGCCGCCGTCTACTGATTTTTTGGCAAACCTGGATGCTGGTCGCGGTGGCGATCCTTAGCGTGCTCACATTGTTCGGAGTGATCTCGCCATGGACCCTGCTTGCTCTTACCTTCCTGCTGAACATCGGCGCTGCCATGACTAACCCGGCGTGGCAGGCGATTGTTCCTGAGTTGGTTCCGCGCTCTGAATTGCCGGATGCGATTGCGATAAACAGCGCCGGTTTCAATCTGGCGCGTGCCCTCGGTCCGGCTCTCGGCGGCTTGGCAGTGGCCGCTTTCACCTCAACCAGCAAAGGTGCGGGCACCGTTTTCTCTCTGAACGCGATCTCTTTCCTAGCCGTAATTTGGGTGCTCTATGTTTGGCGGCGCACGCCTCTGTTCAAAAGCGCATTGCCCGCCGAGCGCATGCTCGGTTCCATGAGAGCGGGCCTGCGTTACGCCCGCTACGCCCCGAGCCTGCAAGCCGTCCTTGCCCGCGCATTTGCTTTTACATTGTTCGTGAGCGCGATCTGGGCGTTACTGGCAGTTGTCGCGCAACAGGACCTTCACCAAGGCGCTCTAGGATACGGTATCCTGAACGGCTGCCTCGGCACAGGCGCGGTTGCCGGAGCCGCTTCCCTGCCCTGGCTACGCCGCCGCTTTTCGAACGATTGGATTACCATTGCCGCCAGTTGCGTTTGCGTAGCTACGCTGCTCGTTCTCGCCTTCTCGCGAAACATCCCGGCGATTGTGCTGGCGCTGCTCGCCGGCGGTTTCGCTTGGACCAGCACGACCTCCACATTCAATGTTTCGGTCCAACTCTCAGTGCCGCCCTGGGTGCAAGCGCGAGCGCTTGGGATTTATCAGACAGTCTTTCAGGGAGGCATGGCGATCGGCAGCGCTCTCTGGGGTGGATTGGCGCAACACTTCGCGACCCCGAAAGCGCTTATTGCGGCGGCTTGCGGCCTGCTGATCAGCTTGCCACTCACGCGCCGCTTTCATTTACTCCGAGGCCAGCCGCCCGACCTCAATCCCCACAATCTCAACCGTCCTGCTCCGCAAATCGCGATCGAACCTCATCCGGAATCGGGACCGGTGCTGGTGACCATTGAATATCGAATTCGCGAGGAAGATTTTACGGCTTTCACTCGCGCAATTCACCAGATGCGGCAGGTGCGGATGCGCGATGGAGCAATTCGCTGGGGTATTTTTCAGGATGCCGCACAGCCGCAGCGGTTCGTCGAAACGTTTGTCATAAATTCCTGGCTCGAATTCCTGCGCGTGCGCGAACGCTTGACCGCTTCGGACATTCGAGTCAGAGATCAGGTCCGGAGCTTCCACGAGGGAAATGCTCCGCCGCTCGTTTCATATATGATCTACGCCCGCGAATTGGAGCCGCAGTCTTGACGCCCTCAGCGTACCGCCCTGAGTCTGTTGGGCGGAGGCCCTGCTTGTGGCCGGAGCCGTGCGGCGTTTCCGGTGCTCAGGCAAATAGTCCAGGGCTGGAAGCACGCCCGCCGACGCTGGTTCCGGCGTACTATCGCCCATTCTTGATATAGTCTCAACTCGGAAGGCGTGAGCTATGTCAACTCAGGCGGTTGGGAACGAGGGAATCGAGCAACTCTTACGGGCCGAGGCTGATTTGCATGCGCCGGCCTCGCTGGTTGCGCAGGCGCGTCTGCAGGATTACGAAGCGGAGTACCGACGATCCGTCGAAGACCCTGAAGGCTTCTGGGCAGAAATAGCACAGGAGCTGGAATGGTTTCAGCCGTGGCAGAAAGTTTTCGACTGGAATTATCCGCTCTTCGAATGGTTCCAGGGCGCGACGTGCAATATCACACATAACTGCCTTGATCGCCAAGTCAAGGCAGGCCGCAAGAACAAGGTTGCGTACATCTGGACGACGGAGGACGGCACTGAGCGGCAAATCACCTACGGGCAACTGCTGGATTTTGTGTCGCGCACCGCCAACGCCCTGCGCTCGATAGGCGTGAGTAAGGGTGATCGGGTAATCATCTACATGCCGGTGATGCTGGAGGGCATTGTTTGCATGCTGGCTTGTGCGCGGATCGGCGCTGTCCATTCGGTGGTATACGCGGGCTTCAGCGTGCAAGCTTTGCGCAGCCGCATTGAGGACGCGCAAGCGCGCGTGATCCTCACCGCGGATGTATCCTACCGCCGAGGTAAGCGGGTGGGACTGCGCTCCATTGTTCAGGAAGCTATCTCCGGTCTAGAGGCGATCGATCAGGTGGTGGTGCTTCGGCGCGCTCAGCCTGCTTTGGAGCTTGACTTACACGAGACCGACTTCTACGAACTGGTGAACAAACAATCTGCTGATTGCCCAGCCGCGATCATGGACGCCGAGGATCCCCTTTACATCCTTTACACCAGCGGGACCACCGGTAAACCCAAAGGCGTGGTGCACGTTCACGGCGGATACATGGTGGGTATTTACTACCACATGACCCGCTTTTGGGACATTCGCGATGATGACGTGTTCTTGTGTACCTCAGATATTGGCTGGGCTGTGGGTCATTCTTACATCGTCTATGCGCCGCTCCTGGCGGGAGCGACGACACTCTTTCGCGAGGGCGCCATTGATTTCCCGCATCCGGCAATTGTTTGGGAACTGATCGAGCGTTATCGCGCTTCCGTGATTTTTACTGCACCAACCGCGGTGCGCATGTTCATGCGTTACGGCGATCAACTCCCGCAGGGCTACAATCTGCGGAGCATTCGCCTGTTTACGTGTGCGGGCGAACCGCTCAATCCGGAGGCCATGCTGTGGGCTCATCGCGTGCTGTGTGGCAACGGGCAATGGGGATTTGTTGCCGACAACTGGTGGCAGACAGAGACGGGCGGTCCCTGCCTGGGTACGTTGCCAGTTTTCGCCGCGCGCCCGTCCAAGGCAGGCAAGGCGCTGCCCGGTGTGGTCGCGGAGGTGGTAGATGCACAAGGCAACAAGCTGCCGCCGAACAAGGGCGGCCTCTTGGTGTTGCGACGGCCGTTCCCGCACATGTATCGCGCGGTATATGGCGATCCAGATCGCTATGCCGAGGACTGGCGCAAAATCCCCAATGCTTATTCGACTGGAGACGTTGCCATTTGTGATGACGACGGTTATTTCACCGTAGTCGGCCGAGCGGATGACGTGCTCAACGTCGCCGGCCATCGTATTGGCACGGCCGATGTGGAAGGCGCTCTGGTAAGCCATCCCGCGGTTGCGGAGGCGGCGGCTATCGGACGACCGGATGAGATCAAGGGAGAAAACATCAAGGCGTTCGTAATGTTGAGGGTAGGACACACCGCATCGCCTGAGTTGGAACTGAAACTCAAGGAGCACGTGCGGAATGTCCTGGGGGCTATCGCCGTGCCTGCCGAAATCGGGTTTCCAGAGAAGCTTCCGAAAACCCGCAGCGGCAAGATCATGCGACGGCTACTGAAGGCCCAGGAACTCGGCAAAGAAATCGGAGACGTTTCTACGCTAGAAGAGTAGCGCTCAAGCCGCAGTTCGAGGGGCTTCAGCACCTCGATGAATCCAGGCTAGTGCGCACCTTGCGGGAGCGACAGTGTTCCCGGCGCTACAGGGCGCCATTCGCGGCCCATACAGAAACTTCATTTCCTCGGGAACGTGTCACAACCCTCGTTCACTTCGAACTCTACCGGGACCGGCCAGCAGGTGTGAGCGGAAAAGGGGCGGGGCCGTTTTGAACTCTTACGGTTACCCCGATCGAGGTACTGTCGGATTGACGGCTAACGACCCATGACCCTCATCGATCTATTCGAGCTTTCGCTGCGGGGCCGGGCCGATTCACCCGCCTTGAATTTTGGTCGGGATACGTACACGTTTGGCGAACTGGACAACCGCAGCAACCGATTAGCACAATTCTTCATGGCGCATGGCTTCAGACCCGGAGACCGACTGTCTGTCTACCTGGCGAATTGCGTGGAGATGATCGATATCTATCTCGCCTGCGTCAAAACGGGCGTGATCTTCGTGCCGATAAACGTTCTGTATCGTGATCGGGAGAGATCGCACATTCTTGCCGATGCTGAACCACGCGCCGGCATCTCCGATGAACCGTTCTCGTCTTCGGCACAGATCTGGACGCGCGCCCACCTGCGCGAAGGGATGGATCGTAGTCCGGCAACACGGCCCGACGTGCGTCTGGACGGCGATTCCCCAGCAGCCATCATCTACACGTCCGGCACGACTGGCACCTCGAAGGGCGCAGTCCTGAGTCACAACAACTTCGCTGTGAACGCGCTGAATCTGCTGACGTGCTGGCAGATTACATCGAGCGACCGTTTCCTGCTTGGCCTGCCGCTGTTTCATGTGCATGGGTTGGGCAACGGTCTTCATTGCTGGTTGATGAGCGGCTGTCGGATGAAGCTGTTGGAACGCTTTTCGCATCAGACTGCAGCCCAAGAATTCCTTCAGTTCCGGCCAACGCTGTTCTTCGGCGTGCCCACGATGTACGTCCGAATGCTCGAATGGGAGCCGGACATTGCGCGCGAAGTCGCTTCATTCATGCGGCTCTGCGTGTCCGGTTCGGCTCCGTTGCCGGCCTCCGTTCTGAACGATTTCGAAAAGCTCTTTGGTCAGCGTATTCTGGAGCGCTACGGCATGAGCGAAACGTTGATGAATATCAGCAATCCCTATATCGGCGAACGTCGCGCTGGCACTGTAGGATTACCGCTACCTGGGGTTTCGGTGCGTCTGCTCGATTCGATTGGCAATCCAGTCGCAGACGGCGAAACGGGCGAGGTGCATCTTCGTGGACCGAACGTGTTCTCCGGTTATTGGAGGCGCGAAGACGCTACACGCGCGGCCTTCGTAGATGGATACTTCCGCACCGGCGATCTGGCGACCCGTTCATCCGACGGATACTACACCCTCTGTGGCCGAAAAAGCGATCTCATTATTTCCGGTGGCTTCAACATTTACCCGCGCGAGATTGAGGAGTTCCTGCAAGAGCAGCCGGAGCTCGCCGAAGCGGCGGTGGTCGGTGTGCCCGATCCCGTTCGCGGCGAAGCGCCAGTGGCATACGTCGTCGCTCGGGACGCCTTCGATCCAAGCGCAATGGAAGCCCGCTGCCGCAGCGCAATGGCGTCTTTCAAAGTACCGCGCAGGTTTGTGGTAGTGGATGCGTTGCCGCGTAATGCCTTGGGCAAGGTTCAGAAACATCTACTGAACAAGGTTGAAGACCGATAGAGTGCGGAGTGATAACGTATTCGCTTCATCGATTACCTTGATGTGGTACACGCCTTTCAAAAATGTGCGGGATATTACCATTTCAATGGTGTGAGAACATCAAAAACGTCGAATGACAATGAAGTGAGGAAGCCTTTACCGCGGTCGGGTTCATCCATAAGCACCGGGACTGGTCAGCATTCTTCGCTCTTATCTGCCTCGTCGTAGCGCTCACGGGATGTGGCGGAACGGACGAGGCCAGCTCGCCTTCCGAACGAATTCGGGGTCAACAGGAGGCACTTTTCGACGTGGTGTACGGACAGTACAAGATATTGATATATGGACTGCCTGTCAGTATGGAATACCCGCGCCTCTTGCGACAGCGCTACGGAATAGACATGCAGCTCCGGGGTTGCGTTGTTACCGACTTAGAACTTGCTTACGCCCACGGATATAACGGCGTGAGCAAGGAGGCGGCGAAGCGGAAGTTTGGGCAGGACATATTCGAGAAGACCTTTGCTGACGCGATGAAGTTGAAACCGTCAACCCGACCACGAAGGGATAAACACGCGCCCATAATATTGCATATTGAAGACATCTCCGGTCTGTCCTTGGTGACCAGAGACTCCCTGTCTTGACTTCGCCATCGACGATCCACATTGGTGGAATACGTCAAGCAACTGGGGCGCCTCTATCCGATCAGTCACCGGTCATGACAGGTAAGGATCGCCCACGCCTACAATGCCTTACGTAAATTCCGCGATGCCT
>JAFATG010000322.1 GCA_019244055.1 Acidobacteriaceae bacterium
TGCGGCCAAACGATGAGCCGAAGTACCTCAATTCGCCTGAGACAAAAATCTATAAGAAATCAACTGTTCTATATAATCTCTACCGCGCTAAAACCAGCGCCCGAAAAAACGACCGCATGATTCTTGTTGAGGGCTACATGGATGTGATCGGGGTCTATGCGGCCGGAATTCAAGAAGTCGTCGCCAGCAGCGGAACTTCGCTTGGCCTGGAGCAGGTACGAACAATCAAGCGGCAAGTCTCGCAGCAACAGGCGGCTTCGGGACAGATCATCCTCAACTTTGATTCGGATGCCGCGGGCGAGAGGTCGACAGAGAAGTACATTTCACTCCTTTTGGCCGAAGGATTGCGTGTAAAGGTTCTGCAAATTCCAGGCGGGGCCGACCCGGACGAATACATCCATGAAAACGGGCCTGAGGCATACCGAGGCCTGGTTGACAACGCGGTGCCATATTTTCATTGGCTGGCGGACCGGGCGCGTTCCAAATTCGATGTGAGCTCAGCTGAAGGACGGATGGATGCTTTTAAGTGGATGACGCCGGCGATCCAGCAGGTACACGACAAGCTGGAACGGAACGCGATCGCGATGGAGGCGGCGGAATACTTAAAGGCGGACCGCGACGTGGTTTTCCGGGCGCTGGGGCAGAATTCTCGAACCGCGCTTGCCTCGAAACCGCGCGATCTCTCCTCCACCGTTCCACCGAATGAGAAGCTGCTGCTCGGGTGCGTGCTCGTGAGCACCGATGCAAGAGCGGCGATTCGCCATTATTTCGCGAACTCAGATGTGATGAATGTGCTGGAGCTGAAGAGTATTTTTCAGGCGATCGTGGAAATGGACGCCAGCGAGCCGTTTACGCTCGAGGGAGTGGCACTCAGGCTGGAGCCTCGGATGCAGAGAATACTCTCGGAGATCGGCTTTGCGGAGTCGGGAGTCCGAGAGGAGGACGCCGCCGAACAGGCTCTCCACTGCCTAAAGGCCCTCGAGAGGAAGTCCGATACCAGGAAGCTCGAGGACATGCGGATGCGAATCCGCGAGCTGGAAAAGCAAGGAAATTTCGAGCAGGCGCTACGTCTCACGGATGAGTTAGACAGCATGAACAAACGATCGGCGGGGGTGTGAATCTGTTGTACTATGAGGAGTCGAGGAAACGAGGGGTATCCTCACGTGTGTGATTTAGGGGTTATATCCGCAAAGAAATTGCCGTCTCTCGGCCGTGTAGCAGATTGATGAAGGCAGTTGATGCAAGACGGTAACGACAAGGGCTTCGCTCTGTACAACGACGTCAACGCTGTCGTACGCGAAGACTTGACGAATGGCGCCGACCTGGATCTGTTTGTAGATCTGGACGGCGCGCCGGTCGAACTGCTGGAAGAGGCGAAGGAGTTCGAAAAAAAAGAGGAAGAGGTCGAAGACCTTTCCGAGCTTGACCTTTCGCCGGGAGCTCTCGATAAGAGCAACGATTCCGTCCGCCTGTACCTGCGCGAGATGGGCATGGTTCCCCTGTTGACCAGGGAAGGGGAAATCGAGCTCGCGAAACGGATTGAGCGCGGAGAATATGCGGTGAAGAAGGCGCTCTCGCGCTCGCGGCTTATTATTCAGCTTTTGCTCGATAAGAAATATGGCTTGGAGCGCGAAACGGTTTCGATCCTCGATGTCATTCAAGCTCCGGACCCGCAGGAAGCGGCGGAGGAAGAAGTTTCGGTCGAGTCGGTGAAGGAGGAGTTCCTAGAGACCCTGCACGAAATTGAGAGGCTCTACCGGAGAGCGCAAACTACCGAGCAAAAACTGATAAGCACGTCGCGAAACATGAAGGCCAAGCAGCACAGGCGGCTTCGTTTTGAGTACGCGCGCCTTATGGTTTCGATCTCGCGCCGCATCCGCATGCTCCCTTTTTCGGCGCGCTATCAGCGTTTCCTAAGCGAGGCCTTGCGGAGCGTAGTAAACCAGGTCAAACCGCTCGAGCAGGAGATCGCGCGGTTGCAGCGGAAACTCGAGCAGCCGTCCGTGTCGCAATCCGGCTCAGCGCCTGCGATAAGACGAGAGCTGAAGTCGCTCTCCTCGCATTTGCAGGCACTCGAAGATCGCTCTGGGGCGACGGCGACCGAGCTGCGCCGCACTCTGCAGATTGTGGAACGCGGCGAAACGGAAACGGAGGCCGCAAAAAAGAGGCTGATCGAGGCCAATCTGCGGCTGGTTGTCTCCGTGGCTAAGCGTTATACGAACCGGGGCATGCAATTTCTGGACCTGATCCAGGAAGGTAACATCGGTTTAATGCGCGCCGTGGATAAGTTTGATTATAAGAGGGGATACAAGTTCTCGACGTACGCGACGTGGTGGGTGAGGCAGGCGGTCACACGCGCGATCGCCGACCAGGCCCGCACGATCCGCATCCCGGTACACATGATCGAGACGATCAACAAGTTGATCCGGCTGCAGCGTACGATGCAGCAGGAGTTGGGACGCGAACCGACCACCGAGGAACTGGCAGTAAGAATGGATTTGCCGCCGCACAAGATTCGGCGCGTGCTGCGCATTGCTCAGGAGCCAATTTCACTTCAGACTCCGGTCGGCGAAGAGGAAGAGTCGAATTTAGGCGACTTTCTGGTGGATAGCAGAATGCTTTCGCCGGCGGACGCTGTCATCAATCTGAACCTGCGCGAACAGACGGCCGAAGTGTTGAAGACACTGAGTCCGCGCGAGGAGAAGATTGTCAAGATGCGGTTCGGGCTGCAGGATGGGAGCGAACACACCCTAGAAGAGGTGGGCCAGAACTTCGCTGTCACGCGAGAGCGCATCCGGCAGATTGAAGCAAAAGCGCTGCGCAAGCTGCGGCATCCAAGCCGGAGCCACAGGCTTCGCAATTTTCTGGAGAACGGCGCTCCAACGGTCTAGCCGGATGCTCCGGATTCGCGTGAATATGCAAGCGAATTGCAACTTACTCCAATGAAATTGAAGGTTGGGGCGAGGCTAAAACAGTTCAGTTTGTACGCTTCCATTGCTTGCAACGGCTGAATTGGATGGCCGCCCAAAGCGCACTTTACTCGCTTCCAGATATTCAGGGATACGTTCCATAGCGATCCATCGGCGCCGAAGCCCTTCAGCTACAACCCCCGTTGTATTTGATCCAGCGAACGGATCCACAACTGTGTCTCCTTCATCCGTCAGCAGCTTGATAAAAAATTCCGGCAAAGCAGCCGGGAAACGGGCAGGATGCATCTTAAGGCCCAATTCCTTGCTTCTCTTCGCGTAAGCGTCGTTGGCTGCGTTGTTCCCGAACTTGAGCATCGCCTCTGGGATCGGAATGTCAAGTCCTTCCAACGGCTCGTCCTCAATTACGTTGGCGGGAATCGCGCCACCGGCCTCAACCTTATCGAACGAATCGCGAATGACATGCCCCGATGGACGAACCGCGGGCCTCACACCTCTACGGCTCAACCGGATCATGTCGGGGCTATATTCCTTGAGAACGCGTATATTGTTTGCCTTCGGCCAAGGCGTTTTGGACAGCCACCATACGTACTCCACGGAGTCTTTGATGCGAATTCGCCGAACTGTCACCCATTCGGCCGGCATCGGCATTTTGGCTGGGTTATACCAGAAGCATTCCTGAGCAAGCTGAAAACCAACATGTTCAACGAGAGCAATGAGGAGATGGAAATGATAAAGAGACCGGGTAGGGGTACCTTCGTTATAGCTGCCGCCGATGTTCAACACGAAGCTGCCATCATCCCTAAGTATTCGCCAAATCTGTTTGGCAAATGGAATGAACCATTTCACGTAATCGCGCTTATGGGCATTCCCATACTCTTTCTTAAAGTGGAGGGCGTATGGGGGCGAGGTGAATACCAAATTCGTGCTGCCCGCCGGCAATCGAGCCAGTAGCTTTTCAGAATCACCTAGGAAGGCTGTACCAAGAGCCGTACGGTATGCGGGCTGCTGCCGAAATGAGGCCTCCACATCAACTGTGTTGACCTCCGTATGTGTCTGTCTTCCTGACATGAGGCGGTCGATTACACTCCTGTTCAAGTCGCTATAATTATCGACGATTACGACATTAGCACGAATTGATTGACAATGTCAAGCCATTTACGCGACGCGAACGAGTGGATTTCGCAAGCCGAAGCGGCCAGGCTTCGGGGCGTGTCGCGGCAGGCAATTGGTTTGCTGGTTAAAAAGGGACGATTGCCGGTGCTGAAGATAGGAGGCCGCGTACTCGTCCGACGCAAGGCACTTGAGGAGTTCACGCCCGGCGCGGCGGGAAGACCTCCTAAATGAGCGACTTGACGGAAAAGATATGCAAACTGATCGACAGATGTAGGGAGGACGAGCAGCGTCTCATACTAAGTTACCTGCGCCGGCGAGTTCCAGTTCACCCGTTGGAACGCGAATGGAGTACGTCTGCTGAAGCCATTCTAACCGCGATCGCGCGTTCGTCTGATCTAACGCAACGAGGGATTAGGGGAATCCTTGCAGAGGCAACATTCGAGGAAACAGTAATTCCTCGTTTAACCGCGGCAGGTTGGAATGCCGCGCCGATATTTGGCGATCAGTCCTACGATTTTCTCTTGGAGAAGGATGGAACGCGCGTTCGAATACAGGTGAAGCTCCAACGTCGTGAGGCGGGCGTTCCCAAGAATTATGCTGCCCGTTCGCGCGCTCCTCTCAATTGTCCTTCTGGCAGGATCTATGTTGTCGAGGTGCAGAAGACAAGAAGCGGCGAAAAGAAGGGGCGGAAGACCCGGCCATACCGTTTTGGTGATTTCGACATATTGGCTGTCAATCTACATCCCTCCACTGGCGATTGGAAGCGCTTCATCTATACCGTTGGAAACCGGCTTCTTCCGCGATCGAAAGAATCGGACTTGATTGAGATTTTTCAACCGGTGCCGGAATGCACTGACGAATACTGGACTGATGACTTGGTCCGTTGCATCGAGTGGTTCGGTCTCGGAACGCAGAAGCGACTGTACTCATAGGAGTCTAGGCGAGGCCGCCTGCGGCTCCGGGACATCCGGCGAAAATGCCTTCCAACCGTCTGAGCTATGTTGGGGATTCAGAATGGCAGAAGCTGAAACCGCCGCGGCAAACTTTGAGCACCCGGTAACTCCGCCCCGCAAGGTACCCAAACCGAAGACGGCTGCCGATCGGAAGGCGCGACTCAATCGGATCCTTGAAGGACTGGATCACCTCTTCCCGAAAGCGACGTGCGCGCTCCACCACAGGGATGCCTGGGAGCTGCTGGTCGCAACGATTCTGTCGGCGCAGTGCACGGACGAGCGCGTGAATAAAGTCACCCCGGATCTGTTTAAGAAATATCCCAAAATCGAGGCCTTTGCGAAGGCGCCTCAGGAAGAACTCGCCGCTGATATTCGCTCTACCGGCTTCTTCAATAACAAATCGAAATCGCTGATTGGAGCCGCGAGGAGAATCCTGTCTGACTTTAACGGGCATGTGCCGAAAACGATGGACGAATTGCTAACCGTTCCGGGCGCCGCCCGCAAGACGGCCAACGTCGTATTGGGAACTGCGTACGGCATACCTTCGGGCGTGGTCGTAGATACGCACGTCCAAAGGATTTCGCTAAGGCTGGATCTCACGAAAAACACGGACCCGATAAAGATCGAGCAAGATCTGATGAGAACGGTTCCAAAGGACAAATGGATCCTATTCGCTCATCAAGTGATTCATTTCGGCCGCACGATCTGTGTGGCACGCAAACCGCGATGCTCGATTTGCCCATTGGACCCGGTCTGCTACGCGAAAGATAAGACTCTCGCCTAGCCCGGACGCATGCGTCTCTATTTGGGGATCGATGGCGGGCAATCGAGCACGACGGCCCTCGTCGCAGGTGAGACAGGGCGGGTGCTCGGGATTGGCCGCGGCGGCCCTTGCAATCACGTCGCCGGACCCGAAGGACGAACGAAGTTTTTCGGGGCGATTTCCGCGTGCTTATCGGAGGCACTCTCGCAAGCCGGGCTGCAGCAAGATGGGGCGACGTTTGCCGCGGCGTGCCTGGGATTCAGCGGGGGCGCGGCAGATAAAGAAACCTATTCCCGACAGCTAATTCGAAGCGCCAAATACCGGATCACCCACGATGCGGAGATCGCGCTCTTGGGCGCTACAGCGAGCGAACCCGGAATCATCGTGATTGCAGGAACTGGATCAATGGCCTTTGGAATGAATCAGCAAGGAAGAACCGCGCGGGCCGGGGGCTGGGGATATCTGTTTGGCGACGAGGGCGGCGGATTGTACCTGACTCGTCAAGCGTTGCGCGCCGCGCTGCAACTTGAAGAAGGTTGGGGCCTCGAGACGGGGCTTCTAAAAGCGCTTTTAAATCGGACCGGAGCAGCCAGCGCAAACGATCTTATGCACACGTTGTATGGCTTGCCGCGGAACCAAATCGCAGGTCTGGCACCGCTGGTCAGCGAAGCGGCGGAATTGGGAGATAGCGTGGCAATACAAATTTTGAAAGACGCAGCATCACAGCTTGCCAGGTACGTCGAAGGGGTGTATCGAAATCTGTTCTCGAGCAATGAAGTCGTTCCTGTGGCTTTCGTCGGCGGCGTTTTTCGAAGCTCGATATTGTTACAGGAATTCAGAGCCTGCATCCAGAGGTCGATCGGGTGTCCGGTCGGTCCACCGAAGCTGAGTCCGGCGGCGGGCGCTGTGCTCGAGGCGCTGAGAATGGACGGAAACAACAGCGCGTTATCCGCTGTTCCGGAATCCGAGAAATAAAGCTTACACTGCCCTGATTTTTGGGTCTGACGCATCAAATCATCAGCGTCCGGCGGCATTTTGAGAGACTTGACGCCATTGTTAGACTTAGGACTTGAAGACCTTTTAAAACAGCTCGTTTGGTAGTACGATACGAACTTAGTAACCAGGCAGTATGATCAGCCGCGAAGAACTCGATCCGCTGGCTCCCCAACGGGAGGCGGCCATCTTTTACGGGCTCTTTTTGCGGGGTCACTCGGCCGACGACCTGCGGCGCGATATTGATGTTCCCCGCCCACTTCTTCATAAATGGCTCCAACCCCAGCGATATGAAGAGGGGTTTCGAGACTCGCTCCGACGGATGTACACGTATCGAAAGAAAGTCCTGGCCATTTTCGACGAGCTCGTGCTGAAAGAAAAGTACCGGGTTCGCGTCAACTGATCTCGCGCCCTCTGGCGCACTGAGGTATGAAAATCCCGATCTTTCAGATCGATGCCTTTAGCAGTACTGTGTTCAGCGGAAATCCGGCCGCGGTCTGCCAGTTAGAAAGCTGGCTTCCCGACCCGATTCTGCAGTCGATCGCCGCTGAAAATAACCTTTCAGAGACGGCGTTTCTAGTCGGGAACGACGGGAAGTATGACCTGCGCTGGTTCACGCCGGCTTGCGAAGTGGATCTTTGCGGCCATGCGACGCTGGCCTCGGCTTCGGTGCTGTTCAACAATTTCGGTCTCAGCAGCGATACCGTTCGGTTTCAGACGAAATCGGGCGAACTGATCGTCCGGCGTGATGGGAATCGCCTTGTTATGGATTTCCCGGCTCGGCCTCCGAGCCCGATAGAACCCGATCCGGCTCTCGTTCCGGCGCTGGGAGGCAAACCGGTCGAGATCTTGGCTGCCAGGGACTATCTTGTTCGGTACGAATCGGAAGCTGAAGTGAAGGCTCTCACGCCCGACATGGAAGCGCTGAAAAAGATTGACCGGTTCGCGTTTATAGTCACCGCTCAGGGGACCGACTGCGATTTCGTCTCGCGCTTTTTCGCTCCCGCCAAAGGGATTCCCGAGGATCCTGTGACCGGCTCAGCCCATTGCACGCTCATCCCGTATTGGGCGGATAAGTTAGGGAAGTCCTTTCTCCATGCACGCCAGATTTCTCCCCGGGGCGGCGAATTGTTTTGCCAAGCCCTAGGGGATCGGGTAGAGATCGGTGGCCACACAAGTTTATTCCTCCAGGGACACATCACGATCTGATTCGGCCGGACTGAAATTCCATGGGGCCGTGCGACGCGCGCTTTGTCCGTTCCGCAATGCAGGAATTCCCGGAAGCGAACACTAACGAGATCCCTCGTAAACGCAAAGAGCCTTTATTTGTAAAGCAATAGCAGGGGCGATAAACGTGCGGAGACCCTCGTCACTGAGAGGGGCACCTGAATGATGGAAAATATTGCGTCTTTCTTGCGCGAGCTGAGAGTGGGCGCCCGTTCCCTGGCCCGCGAAAAGGCCCTTTGCGCGACGGTCATATTGACGCTGGCGCTCGGAATCGGAGCCAATGCCGCGATCTTCAGCCTCGTTCGGGGTGTGCTGCTGCGGCCTCTGGTCAACCGCGACGAGAACCGGCTCATCTACATCCGCCAGGGCTCACAAGGCACCAACGTCAGGTTCTCAATTCCGGAGATCGTGGATCTGCGGTCGGGCGTGAAAACGCTGAGCTCTTTTGGCGATTTCTCGATCGTTGAATTCACGATGGTCGGGCTCGGAGAACCGCAGGTGGTTCGTGCGGGGGTGGTTGGCGGGTCGTACTTCGAGGTCATGGGCCTGCGCCCGGTACTCGGGCGGCTGCTGGATGCGCGCGATGACGGCCCGAAAGCTGACGGCGCCGTGGTATTGACGTACCGTTTCTGGTCGACAACGCTGAAGAGCGACCCTGACGTGATCGGCAAGACCGTCCGGCTCGATTCGTTCGACTCACGTAGCGCGACGGTCGTGGGGGTACTGGAGCCGTGCGTTCCCTATCCGCAGGACACGGAGATCATCGCGAACGTAGTGACCAGTGCGCATCATCTCTCGGCGACCATGGTGACCAGCCGGATACACCGGATGACCGACTTGTTCGCGCGCCTTGCGCCGGGCGTGGATCTGGAAACGGCGCGCACAGAGCTGCATACGGTATACGAACGCATGAAGCGGCAGCATCCGGACGCCTATCCGATGAAAGCGGATTACCGAATCAGTGCCGTGAAGCTGCGCGACGAGCTCACGTCGGGAGCGCGGACCATACTGCTGGTGCTGATGGCCATGTCGATTCTGGTCTTCGTTATCGCCTGCTCCAATGTCGCTAATCTGATTCTGGCCCGCAGCGTGCGACGTGAAGCTGAGCTGGGGATCCGCGCGGCGCTGGGCGCCAGCGCAGGCGCGTTACGTCGTACTCTGTTGGCCGAGAGTCTGCTGCTGTGCCTCGCAGGGGCAGCTCTCGGGATGCTGATCGCCGGTCCGATGGTGGCGGTTCTCGCGCGTTATATGGCCCGATACTCGGTTCGAGCCCTCGATCTTAGGCTTGATTCGAGCATGCTCTGGGTCGGAGTGGGACTGGCGTTGGTGGCCGCGGCGCTACTGGCATTCGTTCCGCGTCTGCCGGCGTCGGGAGGACAACAGGGATTCGGGCTTGCCAGCGGAAGCACTCGCGTGACCGGAACGGCGAATCGCAAACTGAGGATCTTCGCGGTGATTCAGATCGCAGCCTCATTTGTGCTTGTGGCATCGACCGGCGCAACGGTGAAAACACTCCTTTCACTCCAGGCGGCGCAGACCGGCCTCGATGTGCGCCATATACTCGCCGTGAACGTGCCGGTGATGCATTTGGGAAGAACGCCTGACCAGATAGTCGCCTACTACCGGGACGCCACGCTGCGAATCCGTCAATTGCCAGGCGTCCAGAACGTTGCTATCGGGACAGCAGTTCCGTGGCGCGATATCAACCCCGAGTCTGACTTCTCACTCGAATTTGGGGTTGACGGGCACGTACCGGCACCGAGCGAGGAACATACCCAAGCTCAGATGCGGATCATCTCACCCGGATTTTTCGCGACGCTTGGCCAGCCTATCCTCGAAGGACGCGATTTCAACGATGGCGACCGCCAGAAGGGCGAGCCGGTCGCGATTGTAAGCCAGAGCCTAGCGCGGCGGATGTTCCCCAAGAGCGATGCGCTGAACCATCACGTGATGTGGACCGACCCGATCCTGAAGGCCGTCCCCGGCATGCTGAGCTCCGACTCGCTGCGCATTATCGGAGTGGTAGCGGACATGGACGACTCGGACATCGTGCCCAAACCGACCATGACCATATTTCGTCCTTTCGATCAAGAGCAAGTAGTGGGAGGAGGGCGCCTGTTCGTTCACACGCGCTCGGATCCTTATGCCCTGGTTGCGCCGGTCACGCAGATTATGCGTAAACTGTCGGCCGACCAGCCTGTTGAGCACGCGGCGACCCTTGCAGACGTCCGCGCGGAAGTGCTCTCGCCCGAACGGCTCAACGCTGTGGTGTTCGGAGTCTTCGCGGGAGTGGCGCTGCTGATCGCGGTGGTGGGCGTGGCCGGCGTGTTGGCATTTTCCGTCAGCGGACGCACACGGGAGTTCGGGATACGGCTGGCCGTTGGATCCCAGCCGCGGCTTTTGCTGATGCGAGTGATCACCGAGGGCGCGGCGATGGCTTGCGCGGGACTTGCTGTCGGCTTTGCCGGCGGATTTGGGCTTGAGCATTTAGTCGGCAGTTTGCTGGCGGATCTGAAAACGCCCGGTGTGCTGCCAGTGACCGGGTCCGCTCTTGTCTTGCTGCTGGCAGCGGTGACTGCGTCGGTGATTCCGGCGGCGCGAGCAGCCCGAATCGACGTGATTCAGGCGCTGCGAACGGAGTGAGTGCTGTATAGGCCAAGGCGAGCGGATGGCTTGTCATCCAGATATTTGACGACTATCTCGAGACACATGAATTAGGTCGCTCACGCTGCCGGCTCCGTCTCGGCCATGCTGCGAATCGAGAAGTTGAGATCTAACCGAACGGGAGATTGCGATCTGGCGCAAGCGTAGCAGAGTGCGCGAGAATCGGGGAATAGTGCTCGAAAAGCGACTTTCGGTCTGCGCTCTGGACTGCCCCGATACCTGCTCGGTTGTGGTGCATATTGATGAGTCCGGAACTGCCAGGAAGCTGAGCGGGAATCCCGACCATCCGATCACGCGCGGCTTTCTCTGCGCCAAGGTCACCAAGTATCTCGAGCGCGAGTACCACCCGGACCGTCTGCTGTATCCGCTGCGCAGAAGCGGCGCCAAGGGAAGCGGGCAATTTCAACGCATCACGTGGGACGAGGCGCTGGATGAAATCTCGGCGCGGTTGCAGGCGATTTCGGATACGGACGGACCCGAAGCGATTCTGCCCTACAGCTACGCCGGAACTATGGGCATGCTGAACGGCTCCGGAATGGACCGGCGCTTTTTCCACCGCCTGGGGGCCTCGCGGCTGGACCGAACTATTTGTTCGGCCGCAGGCACTGCCGCCCTCGAACTGTCGCAGGGAGCGAAGCTCGGCATGGAACCCGAACAGTTCGCTCACTCCAAGCTGATCATCGGCTGGGGAGCGAACATTCTCGGGACCAACGTCCATCTCTGGCCGTGGATCGTCGAAGCGCGACGCAATGGAGCGAAGTTTTACGTGATCGATCCGGTCCGGAACCGCACAGGAAAGGCCGCAGACAAGCATTTCGCGATTTATCCTGGGTCCGATCTGGCACTCGCACTGGGCCTCATCCATGTCATCCTGCGCAACGGGCTACAAGACTCGGAATATATCGCCCGGCACACGAAGGGATTCGAGCAACTGGCACGTCTGACCTGCGAGTACAATCCCGAGCGCGTTGCGGCCCTGACGGGCATGCGCGCCAACGACATCGAGGAACTGGCGCGGGAATACGCGACCACGCGGCCGGCGGTTATCCGCCTGAACTATGGAGTGCAGCGTAGCGAGCGCGGCGGCGCGGCCGTGCGTGCGATCTGCGCTCTTCCGGTTCTGACGGGAGCGTGGCGGGAAGTCGGAGGCGGCTTGCAACTCAGCACATCCGGCGCTTTTGCATTCAACCGTGCAGCGCTGGCACGTCCCGACCTGCAGGAGAAATCTCCCCTGGGACGCGAGGCACGGGAAATTAATATGGCTCAATTGGGCCACGCACTGACTGAATTCAGCCACCCGCGCGTAAGGGCGCTGGTGGTGTACAACTCGAACCCTGCGGCGATTGCGCCAAATCAGGGCAAAGTACTAGCCGGTCTAGGCCGGTCGGATCTGTTCACGGTTGTGCTCGAGCAGTTTCAGACCGACACGGCCGATTACGCCGACATCGTTCTCCCGGTGACTACGTTTCTCGAGCACACGGACATTTATCTGGCATACGGCCATTACTATTTGCAGTTGGCGCGTCCGGTTCTTCCTGCTCCGGGCGAGACGAAGTCGAATGTCGAGATATTTCGCCTGCTTGCGGGGCATATGGGATTCGAAGACGCGTGCTTCCAGGATTCGGAAGACGACATGATACGCGCCTTGCTTCGGACGGAATCGAACTACTTCAAAGGCATCACTCTGGAGCGACTGGAGCGGGAGCGCTCGATCCGGCTGAACGTGGGCGAAGCCGGAGAGCCATTCCTGCCGTTCGCAAAAGGAGAGTTCCAGACGCCCTCCGGACAGTTCGAGTTCGGCGTGGAAATGCTCGGCTACGTGCCTCCGGTGGAGTCGCGTTTTGGGTCAACCGAGCTCTCGTCGCGCTATCCGCTCGAACTCGTTTCCGGAAAAAACGACGACAGCATGAATTCCACTTTCGGACATCGTTCTGCCGTGGACGAACAGACTGCGCGACTGTGCATTCACCCGGAAGACGCCATTGCGCGCGGAATTTCGCATGGTGCGTTGGTTCGCGCCGCTAATGACCGCGGGTCCTGCGTATTCATTGCGCAACTTGATCCCAATTTGCCTCGCGGCGTGCTGAGCGCACGCAGCACGCGCTGGAACAAATGCTCGCCACAAGGCCTCGGAATCAACCAGCTTACGTCTGACCGGCTGACAGACATCGGCGGCGGTCCGACGTTTTACAGTTGCCTGGTTGAACTTGCGCCGGTTGCGCATCCGTAATTCTGCGATCTCGGGTTGTCGACGGGTGGCCGGCGTGAACGCGGCGCAAGTTACACGCTACTTACTTTTCTTCCGATTCAGGTGAGAGAAATTGCAGCCCCGGACTACCTAAACACATCAGGAGATACGACATTCGGCGGCATCAGTTTGCCTTTGCTTGTGGAAACGGGTATCGGTTGGCGGAGAGGAGCGGAGTCGAGCGAGGAGGAAGGAAGGGGGATCCACTACAATTTCGATACTCAATCTCTTTGTGCGATAAGGTGTTTTGCAGTCTTCTGCCAAGTGACGTTTTGAGCCAGAAAGCTGCGTCGCGAGTGACGCGGGAGCCGAGTCGACCTGATCGTCACCCACGCGAACGAATTGGTGCCTAAATTGCTTAGGGTGGCGGGTGTGCTATGATTCGGAGATCCGTAAAGCGTCAGCTTGCCGGGCCACAGATATCGGGAGCCAGCAACTCGCGTGGAGTTTGCTGCGACACAGGGGACAGCGCGATTGCTTCCTCTCAGTTCCGGATATTCACGAGTACTCGAAAAGGCCAACTTCTACGTCTTGAAGAGTGCTTAGGCGTGGTGAACATTTCCGCATCGTTTACGTATGGGTGTAAGACTCAGCTGCTTCGAAATTATTTTTTGTGAGTGAGCAACGCTGGTCGTGAGAGAAGGAGAGCGAGAATGACAAAAACCGAATTGAACAAATTCAAGAAGATTCTGGAGAGCAGGCGGGACGAGTTGGAGCAGGTTGTGCGAAACCGCGATGCGATTACTATTGAAAAGAGCGCGGACGCTTTAGATGAAGTACAGCACGCCGCGGAACGCGAGCTGGCGATTCGCAATCTCGACCGCGAATCCAATCTCTTACGGAATGTCCGTGCGGCTCTCGCTCGAATCGCGGACGGTTCGTTCGGCGTGTGCGTTCATTGCGAAGAGGAGATCAGCCCGAAACGCCTGAATGCTGTGCCCTGGGCGCCATACTGCATTCAATGCCAAGAACAGGCTGACCGTAATCGCGACGAAGGCAATGAAGGGTTCGAAGACATGCTCGTGAATGCCGCCTGATTGCTTAAGCTGTTGAATGCCTCGGGGCTGGAGTTGGATCTAGCCCCGGGGCGACAGCGAACTCTCCTCCCCCTCCACGTTTTACAAATCAAAACACAGCAGACAAAACGTTCGCCTGGCAGTCGCGTAACTTACAGGGGCGGCTTTCCGCCCTTCAAGGTAACGACTGAGCCACCCTGGTGCTCAAACCACAGGAATTACCATGCCGAAGTTTTCCGCAACGTTTATCGTGGCCGCCTTCATAGCGGGCACGGTGACCTTTGCCCAAGATGCAACCACTGCCACCAAACCGACGGAGCACGTGATCGGGACTGTTTCGGCCGTCGATTCCGCTACGCACAGCATCACTGTCAAAGACGATAAGACAGCAGCCGAGGACAAGATCCTACTCGGGAGCACAAAGACTCTATTAAAGGTTGAACCCGGCGCCAAGGATTTGAAGAATGCGACGCGGATCACGGCGGACGATCTGGCAGTTGGCGATCGGGTGGATGTTCGCGGATTCAAGGCGGAGGGAGATACCAACGCGATCGCGGCCAGGAGCGTCGTTCTGATGTCGGCTCGCGATTTGCAAAAGGCTCATCAGGAACAAGCGGCGGAATGGCAGCACAGCATTCCGGGCGTGGTGACAACAGTTGATCCGGCTGCCGGTAAATTGACGATTCGGACGCGGACGCCCAACGGACCCGCAGCCGCGACGGTCGATACTTCGAAAACGACGCAGTTCACGCGGTATTCACCAGAGACGCCGCAGACGCCAGTGGCATCGCAACTGGCGCAGATCGAAATCGGAGATCAGGTTCGAATTATCGGGAGCAAGAATGAGGACGGCTCGACGATCACCGCTGATAGGATCTACTCCGGCGCGTTCCGGACTATTAACGGGACCATTCTTTCGGTAGCTCCCGATGGGAAATGGTTGACGATCCGCGACCTCGCCACCAAGAAGCCGATGACGATCGATTTGAACGAGCAATCGGCTGTTCGCAAGTTGCCGGCGATGATGGCGATTATGCTGGCGCGCCGGCTTAATCCTAGCTACCGGCCCGCTGCCAGCGGAGAGGGCGGAACTGCTCCAACGAATAGCGGGAACGCAGCAGGAGCACCGCCGTATGGCGCAAAAACAGGCGAGAGTCCCGAAGCATCGGGCGGGAGCAATCCTGCGCCCCAGCAAAGAGCCTGGCAGGGCAACGGGACAGGAACCAGCCCGGGCGGCGGAATGCGGAGGGGGAATGGCGATATCTCGCAGATGATTGAGAAGCTGCCCAACATCGAAGTTTCGGATTTGAAGCCAGGCGACGCGGTAGTGATATCGGGCGTCGCGACGGGCAATGACAATTCTCATTTGCTCGCCAGCAATGTGATCGCAGGTGTCGAGCCGATCCTTCAATCCGCTCCGAATCGAGCAGCAGGCCAAGCTTTGGGCGGCGATTGGGGACTCGGTGAAATCCAGGTCCCGCAATAGCGTCGGCCGTTGCTTCAAGAAATCGCTTCAGAGGGTACATGAAATTTAGATCGATAAGTGTGGTGTTTATCGGGCTGGCCGTTTCGACGATTCTATTCGCGCAAAGCCCGGCAAACCCATCCGCCAGCCAAGCAGGGCCAGCGCGCGCGGTTCGCTCCGCAGGGGGCGGCATCGCCCAAGGCAGCGTGAAAGATAGTACCGGCGGCGTTATACCCGGCGCGATGGTGAGCCTGACTTCTCAGAACGGCACGGTCCAAACAACGGCTGCCGATGCGCAGGGCAATTATCGATTCCGCAATGTGGCACCGGGAGACTACACGGTCAGCGCGAGTTATACCGGCTTGCAGCAGAAGGGCGTGAATGCAGTCACGGTCACTGCGGGAGCAGCCGCATCGGCGAACCTTGTTATGACTGTCCAGGAGCAGCGCCAGGAGCTTACAGTTTCAGATACAAGCAACAATACGGTCAGCACTGAGGCTGCGAACAATCAGACCGCACTTGTTCTGAAGCAGGAGGATCTCGATGCGCTGCCTGATGATCCGGATGATTTGCAAGCGGACCTTCAGGCTTTGGCGGGACCCGCGGCTGGTCCGGGTGGAAACCAAATCTTTATTGACGGCTTTACCGGCGGCAGGCTTCCGCCCAAAGAGACGATCCGAGAGATCCGGATCAATTCGAATCCGTTCTCTGCTGAGTTCGACAAGCTCGGCTACGGGCGCATTCAGATCTTCACCAAACCCGGCAGCGACAAGTTTCACGGCCAGGGTTATTACAACATCAGTGACGGGATCTGGGACTCGCGCAATCCGTTCCTAAGCGTGAATCCTCCGTTCAGAACACAGCTCTTTGGCGGTAACGTGAGTGGTCCGCTAGGCAAGCACGCAAGCTTTTTCGTCGATGCCGAGCGCCGCAACATTGATGATAACGGGATCATTACGGCAACCATACCGACCGACGATTTTTTGGGTCACTACTCTTATCAAAACTTCTTCCCAACCCCGCAGCGCCGGACCACATTCAGCCCGCGCGTTGACTACCAACTCGGAGCAAATAACACGCTCAGCTTTCGGTATGAGTTCCTTGAGAATGATCGTATTGTGACGGGTATCGGCAGCTTTGATCTGCCTGAGACCACCATTGGGAACATCACGTTTCCTAGCAGCGGATATTCGAGCTCAATTACCGAGAACACGCTGTCAGTGATCGAAACGGCCGTTCTCGGCGCCAAGGCGGTGAACGAGACTCATTTTCAGTTTGATCGCGAATCGACCACTTACGCTAGTCAGAGTCAAGCCCCTGCCCTATACGTTTCGCAGTCGTTCGTGTCCGGCGGTTCGGGTTACAGCGCTCCTGGTTTTTCTCATAGCTACGATGTCCAGGATGGCTATGAGCTGCAAAATTACACAACCCTGACCTGGGGAGCTCATACGACAAAGATGGGCCTCAGAATCCGGGCCACCGCGCTCGATGATTCGAGCCCCAAGGGATTCAATGGGGAATACGAGTTCCTGGGAACAGCGAGGATGCAGTCAATCGAGCAATACTTGGGCACAATTCAACGGCTCGAGGAGGGATTTACGCCTGCGCAAGTGACCAAGATGGGCTACGGGCCAAGCAAATATACCGTTACTACTGGTAACCCGAACCTTAGCTTTTACCAGATGGATTTCGGCCCGTTCGTGCAGGACGACTGGCGGGTTCGCCCCAATTTGACCTTAAGCATCGGCCTTCGCTGGGAATCGCAGACCAACATCCCCGACCACAGTGACTGGGCGCCTCGGTTTTCGTTCGCGTGGTCTCCGGATGCTCATGGTGCGAATGGGCGCGCCAAGACCGTTATTCGCGGCGGCTGGGGATATTTCTACGACCGGTTTGCGATTACGAACGTGGAGACTGCGTATCGGTACAACGAGAGTAATCAGCTCCTATACACGTTGAATCGACCTACGATCTACGATACGGCGTTTGATACTGCCATCCCAATCGAAGACCTGACGTCCGCAGCAGTGAACGTATCTCAAAAATACCAAATCGACAGTACTCTGAAAGCGCCGCGCCTGATGCAGACATCGCTATCCGTTGAGCGGCAACTTCTTGCCCATACGACCGTTACCGCGACTTTCGTCAACTCGCGCGGGACACATGAGCTGCGAACGGTGGACATAAATGCTCCGTATCCAATCCCTGGGCAACTGCCGCCAGGTGCTACTCAAAATCTGGCGAATTCCAATGCGAATGACGTTTGCTGCCGGCCTTTCGGGGACGTGGGAGACATCTACAATATGGAATCCGATGGGATCTTCAAACAGACTCAAGTAATCATCGGTGTAAACAGCCAGGTGGGCAAATGGCTGACACTGTTCGGACGCTATTCGCACAACGATGCTCACAGCGACACCGACGGAGTGAGCACGCTGCCCGCCGATCCTTACGATTTCTCCGCCGACTGGGGCCGCTCCGCGCTTGACATTTCGGACAACCTGTTCTTTGGCGGATCAATTGCCGCCCGCTGGGGACTGCGATTCTCGCCGTTTCTAGTGATGCACAGCGGAATCCCATACAACATCACTACCGGAACAGATCTGTTCTTACAAGGACAAGGTGCGCCGACAGCGCGTCCGACGGTTGTTGATCTCGAAACGCCCTACCTGACGCCGTTCGGGTACCTGAATCCGCTTCCGTTGGTTCCTACTCCTGGTGAGCCGTATTTTATTGAGCGAAATGCCGCAACCGGCCCGGGATTCGTAGGGCTGAACCTGCGCGTGAGCAAGACCTGGGGATTCGGCACGACGAAATTCTCAGGGCCGTCGGGTGGCGCGCGTGCGGGCGGGGGTGGTTATGGCGGGCACGGCGGTGGTGGTTTCGGCGGCGGTGGTTTTCACGGCGGCGGCGGTGAATCCACAGAGCATCGGTACAACCTAACGCTATCAGTCAATGCTCGGAACATTCTCAATCATCCGAATTTCAACACGCCGAATGGGGCTCTGACCTCGCCGTATTTCATGGAATCCACTAACATCACCGGAGGCTACGCCGCAGAATCAACGGCCAGTAATACGAGGCGAATCGATCTGCAGTTGCGGTTCACGTTCTGAGGGCTAGCCAGGCTAACTGTTCTTTACCGCGACATTCTGAATGACATCGGCGACGTCTTCGCAGATGTCGGTCGTATGCTCGAGGATTTCGAACACCTCTTTGTGCTTGATCAGAGTGATCGGGTTTGTTTCCGAGCTAAATAGTTTGCCGACCAGTGTCCGTTCGACAGCGTCGGCTTCGTTCTCCAGTCGATTGACCTCGATACAGTCGTTCCAAACCGGCTTGCGATCGCGCAGCGCCGCTAGCGCCCGGGAAAGAGCCTGGCACGAATCGTCGATCATACGGCCCAATTGAATTGCGGGTTGGGGGATCGGGTCCAACCGGTAGGCCACGATTCGAAAGGTCGCGTCCTCTATCGCATCCAGCACATTATCAAGCGTCGTGGCGAGTGTCTGAATGTCTTCGGGATCGAAGGGAGTGATGAATGTGGACTGCAATCGACGAAAAATCTCATGGATCATCTCATCGCCATTCCGCTCAAGGGCCTCCATCTGCTTCGATATTTCGCACATCCTCTCATACCCCGCTTCGAGGCTAACGATCAGCAGATGCGAGGACTGGCAGAGAATGCGCATATGCTGCTGGAATAGATCAAAGAACTTTTCGTCTTTGGGAAGGAGATTCATCCGCGCGAGTGCTATTGTAGCCTTCCTGTATATGCGCGTCCACCCGATGCGCGGTCCGATCGCTACGCATCAGACGTGAAACAAGCCGCGATTCAAGAACAGAGCACTGGCCTCAGGCGGGAAATGGGGCTCTTCCCCGCCCTGGCCTCGAACATGCTGAACATGGTTGGGGTCGGGCCTTTTCTGACGGTTCCCCTTATCTTGGCCGCCATGGGCGGGCCGCAAGCGCTTCTCGGATGGATTCTGGGCGCGCTGATTGCAACCTGCGACGGCCTGGTCTGGGCGGAGTTGGGCGCCGCGATGCCGGGTTCCGGAGGTTCCTACGAATACCTGCAGCAAGCCTTCGGACCGCAGTCCCTCGGGCGATTAATGGGCTTCCTATTTCTGTGGCAGGTCATGCTGGCGGCGCCGTTGACGGCCGCATCTGGCGCGGTCGGATTCGCCGATTACGCCCGGTACCTGGTAACATCTCTCACTCCCGCTGAACAGAAGGTGATCGCTATCGGGGTGTGCCTGCTTGCGACATTCCTCCTGTACCGAGATATTCGTTCCATTGGCAGGATCTCGGCAACGCTCTGGGTGATACTCATGGTCGCGATGGGCGTGATTGTGTGGGGAGGGGCGTGGCACTTTCACGCGTCTACTGCTTTCAGCTTTCCGCCGGGAGCTTTTCACCTTTCATCCAAATTCTTTCTGGGATTGGGTGCGGCGACGCTCATCAGCATGTACGACTACAGCGGATATTTCAATGTCTGTCTGATCGGAGGGGAGATCAAGCACCCGGAGAAGAACATACCGCGGTGCGTGCTGCTTTCAATTGGCATTCTCGCGATTCTCTATGTCGCGATGAGCCTATCGATTATCGGTGTTCTGCCGTGGCAAGAAGCGGTTCACTCGCATGCGATCGTTTCGGACTTTATGGAGCGGCTCTACGGCATAAGAGCAGCCCAAATTATGACCATTCTGATCCTGTGGGTGGCATTTGCCTCCGTTTTCTGCGTTCTCCTGGGGTATACACGCGTGCCCTATGCGGCTGCCGCCGAGGGCCACTTCTTTTCAGTTTTCGGGCGCGTTCACAGGACCCGCAACTTTCCATCATTTTCGGTTCTGTTCATGGGAATCGCATCGGCCGCGGCCTGCCTGCTGACGTTAGAGGACCTGATCAAAGGGCTGATCGTGATTCAGATTGTCACGCAGTTTGCGGCGCAGTGTATCGCGGTGATCGCGATACGGCAGCGGCGCCAACATATCTCGCGACCGTTCTCGATGCCCCTCTATCCCTTGCCGGTACTGATTGCGCTAGCAGGCTGGATTTTCATTCTGGCCTCAAGCGGAGCCGTCTATGTGCTGAGCGGATTCGCTTTGCTCGTGTTTGGAATCGCAGCCTATCTGTGGCGCGCCAAGATTCTTCGGCATTGGCCGTGGGAACGGCAGGAAGCCATCGCGGACACTACCAGATGAAGGGAACCAAGGCCTTCACGTGGCTTCTGTAATCGTCGTACTGCGTACCGAACTGCTCGCGCATAAAGGACTCCTCGGTTAGGGATTTCCACTTAAATCCGATCACGCCAAGCGCGACAGCCAGCAGCCCACGTAGCTCGCCTACGAAGGTGGCAGTCCCGGCCATTGCGAGGAGAAGCCCGAAATAGATCGGATGGCGAACGAAGGCGTACGGTCCCGAACGGATGAGCTCGTGATCCTTCTTGATGGTCGGGGTTGCGCTCCAATTCCGGCCAAGAAAGAAGCGCGCCCACACCGCGATGAACAGGCCAGCAAGAGTCACCACAGCTCCAACATACGCACTACCTGGTGAATCCGGGACAACTCTGAGAGCCAGTAGTCCCACTGCTGCGCTCCTAGCGAACAGAAGATAATACCCTGCAACCATGAGCGCCGACTGCGGCAGCCGGAGCGCCGGCGACTGGATCTTGACGGCCGATTTGCTCGCGAACGCCGTGACCAGCCACACGCCACCGACAGTCATCCAGGCAGCGGCGATGATTCTCCACAGGTCAAGCATCACAGTTTGGATACGCGCTCAGGCTATGCCAAGTTCCCTCTGCATCTCCTCGAGCGTGACACCCTTCGTTTCGGGGTACGTGAAGAAGACGACGAAGAACTGAAGAAGCATCATGGCAGAAAAGAAGACGAACGGCGCACCTCGGGAAGCGGAGGCGATGCTCGGGAAAGTCCACGAGATCGCGGCATTCATTATCCAGTGAGTGAAGCTTCCCAGACTTTGCCCCTGCGCGCGAACGCGGGTCGGGAAGACCTCGCTGAGATACACCCAAATCACTGCGCCTTGCGAGAACGAGAAGAACGCTATGAATCCGACCAAGAACCAGACCAGCAGGTTCTTGTGCGAGTTGGTCAGGAAGACAGCGCTGACGCCGGCAAGACAGGCGGCGCATCCGAGTCCACCAATCAATAAAAGGGTTTTGCGGCCTACGCGGTCGATAATGGACATAGCGATAATCGTGAAGACCAGGTTGGTGAACCCGATTAGCACGGCCTGAAGATCGCCGGACACTTTACTGAAACCTGCGCGGGCGAAGATGTCGTTCAGGTAATAGAGAATGGCATTGATTCCCGAAAGCTGGTTGAACATGGCGATGGAAACGGCGAGAAAGATAGGCACGCGATATTTCCGTTGAAATAGCGATTCCCGGGCGTGGCCGTGCTCCACGTCGATCGATTTGACAATGTCCTGCAGTTCGTCCTCGACGTTCTCTTCGCCGATCAGGACAAGTACTGACCGGGCCTCTTCCACACGCGATTTCTGAACGAGCCAACGCGGGCTGCGCGGAATGAAGAACAGCATCAATAAGAACAACAGAGCCGGGATGCCGGATACTCCCAACATCCAGCGCCATTCGGAGCTGCCCCCGACCGTAACACCGATGAGGTAGTTCGAGAAGTAAGCCAACAGAATGCCCGCGACCACGTTGAACTGGAAGAAACCGACCAGGCGTCCGCGCCATCTCGCAGGCGCAATCTCGGCGATATACATCGGTCCCAGAACGGACGATCCGCCGATCCCGAGGCCGCCGATGAATCGAAATGCAACGAGGGAATACCAGTCCCAGGCAATGGCGCATCCGGTGGCTGAAACAAGATAAAGCACGGCCATGATTCGCAAACCATCGCGGCGGCCGTATCGATCGCCAGGGATGCCGGCCAGAATGGAGCCAATAACTGTTCCGACCAGAGCAACGGCAACCGTCAACCCCAGACCGCTCGGCTTGAGTGCAAATGTACGCGTTAAGCCGGCGGTAGTGCCTGCGATAACGGCAGTATCAAAGCCGAACAGCAGTCCGCCGAGAGCAGCGACGATGGTGCTTTTGACTAGCGCTCCAGTGAGGGTCATGCCGGCTCACCGGCCAATTGGGTGGGAGATCCGGAGAGGGCGCGCTCCGCGAGGACCAGGGAACCTAAGACGCCGGCGCGCGGCCCAAGTCCCGGCGGCTGGATGAAACGATCGAGATGATCGATAACCTCAGGGTGACGAAGATAGTTGTTCAAGAGGCGTCCAAATTCCGCTCTGATCATTTCAAATAAGTGCGGTTGTTGCATAACGCCACCTCCCAGCAGTATTCGTTGAGGCGAAAGAGTAACGGTCAGATTGACAAGGCCGAGCGCCAGATAATGTGCCTCGAGTTCCCATGCAGGATGCTCTTCAGGCAGGGTTCCGGCGGGCACGCCCCATCGAGCCTGCAAGGCCGGACCGGACGCCAGACCCTCGAGGCAATCGCCATGGTAAGGACAAGACCCCGGGAATGGGTCGCGGGCCGGATCGTGCGGGATTTGCAAATGGCCCATCTCAGGATGAATCAATCCGTGAATCAGCTCGCCATGCACGAGAGCGCCGCCGCCAATGCCGGTTCCGATGGTGAGATAGACCGCATCCTGCAGGCCTCGCGCGGCGCCCCAGCGGGCTTCTCCCAGCATGGCGGCATTCACGTCGGTATCGAACCCGACGGGAACGCCAAATGCATTTCGAATCGCACCGGCGAGATTGAAGTTAGGCCAGCCCACCTTGGGAGTCGAGGTGACGTGGCCATAGGTGGGCGACCGGGGATGGAGATCGACCGGCCCGAAGGATCCGATACCGATCGCCTCGACAGGAATTCTACGCTCACGAAAGAAGCGAATCGCATTATTGACGGTGATATCCGGTGAAGAGGTGGGAAACTGGTCCGTTTCCAGATCTTCGGGGCCGGTGCCGATGCCGCAAACAAACTTAGTGCCACCCGCTTCTATACCGCCGAACATGCTCTTGAGTATATGCAAGCCGGGCGATTGGATAGGCGACCCGGGGAACGGGCGCTTCTAGCGTTACATCCTACAACTGCCAAAGTGGAATACAATAGGTTCCCACCGGCGAAAAACTTTGTAACCAACGGCGGGAAATTCTTCTTTAGAGTTCAGATATGAGCAGCACTCCGATTTGCCCGAGGTGCGGCCTGCCCTTGCCGGCAGGCATTGCGGAAGGACTCTGCATGCGCTGTCTGCTCGAAGCGGGCCTCACCGAAACGGCTACGACGCATGAGCGGAGCACCGAGCGCGCGCCGGAAAACTTTCCTACGTCGCTACCTGATTTCGGCTCCTATCACACGATTGGTGTGCTGGGCGAAGGCGGCATGGGCATTGTGTACCTTGCGGAGCAGCGGGCGCCCATACGCCGCCGCGTTGCTCTGAAGGTTCTGAAACGTGGCGATCCTGGTTCCTCGGTTTTGGCACGGTTCGAGTCCGAGAGCCAGGCACTGGCAATGATGGACCATCCGAACATCGCGCGAGTTTACGATGCGGGTACAACCGCCAATGGCAGCCCGTATTTCGCGATGGAGTATGTGCCGGGCATTCCAATCACCGATTATTGCGACCGCAACCTGCTGGGCTTTCGCGAGCGGCTGGAGCTGTTCCGTCAGGTGTGCCTTGCTATGCACCACGCCCATGAGAAAGGCATTGTTCATCGCGACCTGAAGCCTTCAAACGTGCTGGTGATGCTGCAGGATGGCAAGCCAGTGCCCAAGATAATTGATTTCGGTGTTGCTAAAGCGGTGAACCAGCGGCTCGTAGAACGAACGCTCTTCACCGAGGTTGGTGTGCTGATCGGGACGCCGGAGTATATGAGTCCCGAGCAGGCGGATTTCACGGGCCTGGATGTAGATAGCAGGACCGACGTCTACTCGCTAGGTGTATTGCTTTACGAGTTGCTGGTTGGGGCGTTGCCGTTCGATCCCAAGACTCTGCGGAAAGCCGGATATGCCGAGATTCAGCGCATGATTCGCGAAGAAGAGCCACCGAAGCCTTCGACGCGGCTCAGCACGATGGGGGACGCTGCACGGGAAGTAGCGCGGCAGCGGCGGAGCGATGTGCGGAATCTGATCCGGCTGGTACGCGGCGATCTGGAATCGATCACGATGAAGGCTTTAGAGAAAGATCGGACGCGGCGCTACGCATCCGCCTTCGACTTTGCCTCTGACATCGGGCGCCACTTGGCCCACGAACCAATCAGCGCACGGCCGCCTGACGTTGTTTATCAAGTTCGCAGGTTTTTGCGGCGGCGTCGCCGTGGACTTTACTTAGTCATTGCTGCGGTTGTTTCTGGAGCTTTTTCCGCAGTACTGTTTTGGTGGCGCGCACCCGAGTCCTTCCCGCAGGTACTAGCGGTTACTCAGTTGACAGACGATGGCACGACAAAACGTCATCTGGAAACGGATGGCTCTCGGCTGTACTTCACAGAGGGAGAAGACCACAGGCAAGTGGTAGAAGTATCGACAACAGGCGGAGAGATAGTGCCACTGTTAACTCCTGTGCCAAATCCTGTGCTTCTCGCCATAGCACCAGATACATCTGGCTTGCTGGTCCTAGCAGAAACGTCGACAAAGGCATCGCGATGTCTCGTTTGTTTACCGCTCTGGTGGGTGCCTCTTCCAGCCGGTGCTCCCCGCAAGCTGGCCGATTTTGAACCGAGTGATGCCGGTTTCTTTCCGGACGGCCAGCACATACTGTGGGGGAGTGGCCAAGCAATCCAGGTTGGAAACCGACACGGGGAGAATTCGAGGTTGCTGGCCAGGGTAGATGGAATCGTTTGGTCTCCTCGCGTTTCCCCTGATAAGCTGCACATTCGGTTTTTCAAGCAAGACAACTACACAAATTCCATAACCTTATGGGAGAGCGGCATCGACGGGCATAACTTGCATCAGTTATTGAAAGGCTGGCAGGGATTCCGCGATTTGGGCCGCTTATCGGGCCGTGGAAATTGGACGGCAGATGGGCGGTACTTTGTGTTTAGCGCCTCAACCGAAGGGAGGCAGGATCTCTGGGCGCTACGAGAGAAAACCGGACTCTTCGATCCTAAGCATCCCGACCCTATCCGCCTCACGAATGGCCCCCTATCGTATAGAGCCCCTCTTCCGAGCAGCGACATGACAAGAATATTTGCGCTGGGAACAGTGAGGCGCGGGGAGTTAGTGCGGTTTGATTCCGCCGCACATGAGTTCGTGCCATTTTTGTCCGGAGTGTCAGCCATTGAGATCGCATTCTCGCGCGATGGGAACTGGGCGGTTTACACTTTATATCCAGATCATTCGCTGTGGCGCAGTCGCATTGACGGATCGGATCGCTTACGGCTCACCAATCCGCCTCTTGAGGTGTATAGGCCTCATGTATCACCGGATGGCACACGTGTGGCGTTCACAACGTTTAAGCCAACCCGAGATTTGTATGTGGTCGGAATGCAAGGTGGCAGCCCGCAATTGATTCGTCGGGATGTGGTCGACGCCTTTTGGTCGCCAGATGGCAATGAACTGGTATTTTCTAGCGAATTCGGAGCTACAGACTTCGAAACCCGTATCCTCGATTTAAACAGCTATGCCATGACTGCTCTGCCCGATGGGGTGCACAAGTATGCCGTGAATTGGTCGCCATCCAATCGACTTGTCGCGTGGGACCCCGGTCTGTCCGCTTTGTTCACATTCGACTTCCAAACGAAGAAGTGGTCCCCTTTGTTGAGCTCTGTCACCGGTAATATGAGTGCATCAGTGGATGGCGAGTACCTATATTGCGAGACATGGGACAGACCAGACCATAAGGTAGTTCGAGTCAGGGTCATCGATGGCCACGTTGAACCAGTAATGGTGATCAAGGGAATGCGCCGTGTCGCTGATACATTCGAAGGCACGAGTATCAACGCTGCTCCCAACGGCTCTGTGCTTCTAACCCGCGATGTAGGTGTCGAAGAGGTATATTCCTTGAGAGTAAAGTGGCGCTAAGGGCAGCGTCATGCTTACATAATGCCGGAATCCAGACCCGACGGCCCACAGCGAGCGGCGCAGTTTCCCACTACCTCGTGGTCTGCGATCGTAAGTGCGCGGAGTCCATGCAACGAGATATCCAGTGAGGCCCTCGGTAGACTTTGCAGCAGCTACTGGTATCCGGTGTTTGCCTTCATTCGCCGGAAAGGATTGGATTCAGACCGGGCGCGCGACTGCACACAGGATTTCTTCATGGCGCTGTTGGAGAAGAATTATCTGGCCGACATCGACAGCTCGAAGGGGAAATTCCGGTCGTTTTTGCTAGCGGCGGCGAGCCATTTTGTCGCCAACTCGCTCGATGCTGAAAGGGCACAGAAGCGCGGCGGGGGCCGGCAATTCCTTCCACTCGAAGCGGAAAAGGACGCGCGCGTTTACCGCAACGAACCCGCACATGCTCTCACGCCCGAGGCGTTGTTTGAATATCAATGGGCTGCGAATCTGCTCCAGCGGAGCTTGAACCGATTACGCGCCGATTACCCGGACCAAGAGTTCGAGTTGTTGAAGCCGTTCCTGGTTGGTGAAGCGGCTCGCGGGGATGGTGGTGCGGCAGCGGCGCAGCTTGGGGTGTCCGAGGGTGCATTCAAGGTAGCGATCCACCGACTGCGAAAACGCTACGCGAAAGTACTCCGGGCAGAGGTGGCCGAAACTGTAGCCGATCCGGGTCAAGTGGAGGATGAGATCCGATATCTGCTCAACGTTTTGGCGCGGAGTCATAAGGAAGCGTTGTAACCAGTGGGTGCATCGCCCTTCGGAATTGTATGGACGTGTCATCTGTCGAAGTTTGCTTCGGACAATCCGTATTATTTGCGCAGCGTTGCATGAAAGGTAACCGTTGCGCGTAGGCCTTGCGCAGCGCCCCAGCGCGCTTCTCCCAGAATGGCCGCATTCAGGTCCGTATCGAACCCGACGGGAACGCCTAATGCATTTCGAACGGCACCGAGAACGTCGTTAACGGTGATGTCGGGTGAAGAGGTGGGAAACTGGTCCGTTTCCAGATCTTCGGGGCCGGTGCCGATGCCGCAAACAAACTTAGTGCCACCCGCTTCTATACCGCCGAACATGCTCTTGAGTATATGCAAGTGACGGTCCGACAGTGGACCAGGAGCCTACGTTCCGGCGGCGCGAAAATACCGGTTCGCCTGCGGACGAAACAGGAAATAAGCAATCGCGATGAACAGCAGAGTATGTACCAGCAACTCGGACCAGGGATGAAAGATGCTCAGGACAACATGGAATGCCATCCAGGCAATTGCGAGCCAGCGCGCCCAGTTACTGCCGCGGAGCAGATAGATTCCGGACAAGATCGCTGTGAGTTCGGTGAGAACAATCCAGACAATGTCGTATTGAAACGGATGCTGCGGCTTGAATTCGGCGAGGTGAAAAGCAAGGGCGATCACACCAACCACGACATATAAACAGCCGATCAGGATTACAGAGAGTGGACGCTTGTTCATGGAACCTCATATGTTACTTGAGGCGTCTTCCCTACACATGATAGGTTCCATGAAGATCAATGGGACAAGAGCTAGGTCAGGTCACGGTCGGGCTATTCAGTATTGGACTGGACGTTTATTGGTCACAATTCGAGGGTCTGAAAGAGCGCCTTCAGCAATACAACAAGTCGGTAGCAGCTCGCCTCGCCCGAAGCGGGGCCCGGGTTCTTAATTTAGGACTGATCGATACACTTGAAGTCGCCGTTGCTGCAGGGCACCAGTTTCGGCAAGGCGATGTGGATTTGATTTTTCTCCACGCTGCGACATACGCGCTCTCTTCAACTGTGTTGCCGGTCATCAGGCGCGCAAAGGTACCAGTAATCATCCTCAATCTTGCGCCTGGACCCGCGATTGATTACGTCGCCTTCAACCAAATGCGGGACCGACGACAAATGACAGGAGAATGGCTGGCTTGGTGTGGAGCTTGTCCGGTACCGGAGATCGCCAATGTGTTCAGACGCTGCGCCATTCCCTTTCATCAGGTAACAGGCACGTTGGAAGACGAACTGGCCTGGCGCGAAATTCATGACTGGGTGCAAGCCGCGGCGGCAGCATACACAATGGAGCACAACCGCCTGGGATTGATGGGTCATTATTACGGCGGGATGTTAGACATTTACTCCGACCTAACCCAGCACTATGCGACCTTCGGGGGACACATCGAAATGATCGAAGTCGATGAGCTTGCAGCGTTGTGCGACAGTGTGACCCATCCCGAGATCGACCAACGTATCGCCTATTTTTTCGAAGCGTTCGATGTGCAACCGGATTGCGGGCACGCCGAACTCGAGAGAGCAGCAATCACCTCGGTTGCCCTGGATAGGCTCGTCGAAAAGCATGGGCTCGGATCTATGGCCTACTACTACAAAGGGACAGGAAACGAGGCGAACGAAGACGTTATCAGCTCTATCATTCTCGGCAACAGCCTGCTGACTGCGCGTGGGATTCCGATCGCGGGCGAGTACGAGGTGAAGAACGTGCAAGCGATGAAGATCATGGACAGCTTTGGCGCGGGCGGTTCTTTTTCGGAATACTACGCCACAGATTTCAATGACGACGTGGTGCTTTGGGGTCACGATGGTCCAGGTCACTTGGCGATTGCAGAGGGGAAGGCAAAAGTAAAGCCGCTTCGCGTGTATCACGGAAAGTTTGGTCGAGGCTTATCGGTGGAGATGTCGGTGAGAAATGGACCAGTGACATTCTTGTCGGTGGTGGATTCAGGGAGTGGCCGCTTGAAGCTCCTGATAGCGGAGGGCGACTCCGTTCCCGGGCCGATTCTTGAAATCGGCAATACAAACAGCAGGTATCGATTTCAAATTGGCGCCCGGAGGTTCATAAACGAGTGGAACGCCCAGGGACCCGCTCATCACTGCGCGATCGGGGTTGGACATATTGCCGAGAAGTTAAAGAAGTTCGGAGCGCTGCTCGGATTGGAGGCGATTCAGATTTGCTAGCCCTTACTGTCCGGAAATCGGCGCAGCTTCGGGGCCGATATTCGACACGCGCGTGGGTTGCAGCTCTTGCTCTTTACTGTGCAGTGGGCGCGGGCGGTAGCATTGCGTGTGGCCAGACCCCACAGGCCAAAATCGACATCGATTGGAATAAGACCATCATTGTTTCGAAATCGACCCCGACGCTTCAGGTAGTAACGAACCCGATGCTGAACCCGGGTTCGTCGATTCATGATGCTTCCTTCGCAGCGCTTAAGGAGCTCGGGGCTGATTATGTGAGATACGTGCCCTGGCTCCCCTATCCGAAAATTGCTGTGGCCGAGCTGGAGCCACCGACGAAGGAAAAGACGTTTTGGGATTTTACTTACGCTGATCCGGTAACCAAGGACTTTCTCGCAGCCACCGCAGGTCACTCGATCATAGTAAATTTCAGCACGATTCCGGCGTGGATGTTCAAGACTGCGCAACCGGTCAAATACCCTGATGACCCCAACCAAGTGTTCTGGGACTACACGCAAGGCACAGAGTTGCGTGATCCAAGCGGCAAAGAGCTTGGCGATTACTTTGGGCGACTCGTGAGCTGGTACACAAAAGGCGGTTTCACAGATGAGAACGGCAAACGGCACGAATCGGGCTACAACTACAAATTCCCGTGCTGGGAGGTTCTGAACGAGGTGGACTCGGAGCACAAGACCACACCGGAGGACTACACACGCCGCTACGATGCGATTGTACGGGCTATTCACGCGGTGAGTCCGGATACCAAGTTCATGGGCTTGGCGCTCGCATATCCGGGTGCAAACCCGAAATATTTCGAATATTTCTTAAATCCAAAGAACCACAAGCAGGGCACGTCGGTCGATTTCATCTCCTTCCACTTCTATGCTTCACCGGCTCTCGATGAGGATTTGAACGGCTGGCAGCATACATTTTTTAATCAGGCAGAGGGATTTCTTGCCACGACGCGCTTCATTCTCGCCATTCGGGATCGACTCTCACCTCAAACCAAGATCGACACGGACGAACTGGGCGTCATATTGCCGACCGACAGCCTGGAGATCGCCGCAGCGAAGCCATTGCCCGATCACATCCCGCGCCGCTATTGGAACGCTGCCGCCGCGCTCTATGGCTACCTGTTCGTGGGATTATGCAAACTAGGCGTGGACGTCATTGGGGAATCGCAGCTTGTGGGCTATCCATCCCAATTTCCCAGCGTTTCGATGATCAACTACAACACCGGGCATCCAAATGCGCGCTACTGGGTGCTGAAGATCATCAAGGATAACTTCCATCCGGGCGATAAGGTCGTCGCTAATGCGGAGCAGCCGTCCTCTTCCGACACAGGTGTAGAGATTCAGGGGTTCATAACGCCTCAAGGCAAGAAGGTGCTGTTGGTCAACAGGACTAACTCAGACAAAATGGTCACGCTTCCGCCGGAGTTCCAGCGCGCAACGTCACTGACCGTCGACGGGGCAACAGGAGATGGAGAGCCACGTCGCGAAAGCTTGAGCTCAGAGGTCACACTGGCACCGTTCGCTGTGACTGTGATCACGCTCAGGTAGGATTTCAGTGTTCAAGTTTTTGTAGCAGCTTGCGGCCCCGTGCCCGCATTGCTGGCGTTCCAGTTCGTGTGAGCGAGCGAATTAGACGGATGACACTCGGACGCAGGGAAACGTCTTGGTCCGTCAGATCAGCTAATCCTTGCATAGCAGAGGCCTTAACGATTGCACTGCGGTCCTCGAGATAGGATCGGAGAACTTCCATTATTTGGCGGCATTCTGAGTCGGTAAGCTGCAAACGTGGAACGATAACGGCAAGGTGCCATCGCACCTCTTGCTGAGTGGCCTGCGCGAGCAAAGCGAGCAAATGGATCTTGTGTGACTGCAGGCAGGTCGCCTGATCACGAGAGATCTTCTCCAGTGCGTCCGCTGCTCTCATGCAAACGCAAGCGTCCTCATCCCAGAGGCAGTCGACTAGGAACGAGACTTTTTGTGGATGCCCTTTTGCAAGATCAACGACTTCTGCCACTCTGCCGAGGGATCGGCGGTCCCCTCCGGAGAGCATAGTTCGGATGTGGCTCGTTTCTGACACGTGGAAGCGCTAGATGGATCGCTGTGAGAAGCTGCGCCACCCGCCTGATACCGAGAGTTCTAGGTGCGCAACTCGCTGAGCTTCTTGCCGACGGCGCCGGGTCCGAAATTGATCTTCGCGTCTTTGAGACTGAGGCCGACTACTTCGATCCGGTTCAGATCGGCGGTGCCAATACCGGCAGCTTCCGCAAGCTTCAAAGAATTGTCGCCGCGGATAAAGGGCGAGGTTCCACGATCGACGCGCGTATCATAGCTCATCACCGCCATACCGACGGCATCGACACAAACGGGATTGCGTCCAACGATGATAACCTCCGGGGTCATTCTTTCCAAGCCGGGTAGCCAGGGCCCTTCGCCGCCGCGGACAGTCTCGACGCCATCGACAATGGCCAAGTCGATCGGTCTTATGCCGACCTGATCGACGAGGATTCGCGGGACGCGATAACCAGGATCGCGAGGCGAACTCGCATGCAGCTCGGCGTCAACTCCCGCAGGTGCTTTCGTCGTGCCCTGGTGCAACACATCGCCGCGCTCTTTGGTCGGGTTCTCATTGCCATTTACGCCGCAATCACTGCCGTAGAGCGAGCAGGGCGTGTCGCCGAAATTGTTCTTCATCGACATGGTTACGCCGGCAATCCAGTGATTCTTCAGCTTCGAGAGCGAGGCATAGACATCGCAATCCACAAAGGCGCGATTCAAATAGTACGCCGGATACATATATCCGCCCCAGGGTACTTTCAAACGGACGTACTGTTTGTAGTTGCCGAGGTTTTGGACGTTTTCCCAGTCGACCTTCGCACCCATGTTGTTTACGACGTTTACGTCGATTCCATAACGCGCCCACAAACCGAGGTCTTGCGTTGCGGGGAAAAAGCTTTCAATGATGCGGACGCGCGTTGCTCCCGCCCGGGCGAGCAGGTGAACGGTTTTGGCGACGGTATCGCCATTAGTGCGGTACGGCAGGTCGGGTGTGAGGGGAAAGTTCTTCGGATTTCCGGTCAGATTCAACTTGAGGGCGACTGTTTTTCCGCGGACCAGCTTGTCAATCCCGCCGATCTGATCAAAAGCGGTTGAAAGATTGGCGCTGAAATCGTTGTAGTCGCGGCACCGAACTATGGCCACACGGCTGGCGGGAGGCTCGGCTCTCAGGAGGCCGGGCAAAGCCAGCGCCGCAGCGGAAGTTGCTCCAGCGGCCAGCAGGTCACGACGACTTAATACAGAACAGTCTGGCTTCATCGTTTTCCTCTCCTTTTTCAATCGTACAGCCGTTCACCAGTTCGTTATGGAGCCGTCGGGACGTTGGTAGATCGGCGTCACGCGATATCGATCTTTTTCGGTGAGCTCGGCGACGAGCTGCAGCGGTTTGGTATCCAGCGTGACGCCCAAACCGGGGCGGCGGTTGGGGTACATCTTGCCATTCTTGAAATCGAAGCACTCAGGCAGATGAGGCTGTGGGGCGGGCTTTTCGCCCGTCATTTCCATCATCACGGGGCCAGAGAAGACCCCACAAGCGTGGACGAGTGCCGCCTCGGCAACCGGCCCGGTGAAGTGGGGAATCAAACCGACGTAATGCGTCTCGCAGAGCGCCTGGATCTTCATGTACTCGGTGATGCCACCGACATTCGGCAACGTCATGCGCGAATAATCAATAAGCTGCTGCTCAATTAATTCGTTCGTATCCCATTTCGAACCGAACTGCTCGCCTACTGCAATCGGGAGTTTCACTTTTTGGCGAAGCTCACGATAAACGCCGGCGTTTTCTGACCGGATCAAATCCTCGGCAAAGTATGGCTCCAACGGCTCAATCAACGTACTGAGGCGGATCGCATCCGGCGGGTCCAGACGGGTGTGATAGTCGAGTGCCCAGTCTCCGTCCGCGCCAACTCCATCGCGAATCTGAACACACATTTGGTGAGTGCGCCGGACGATTTCGTGCGAGTTGAAGCCACCCTCGCGAGGAGCATCGGCCACCGAGGCGCGATAAGCACGGAAACCGGCTTCCACGCAGGCTCGGGCAGTTTCCTGCACACTTCCCTTGTTGGGGAAGCCGGTCGAGTAGCATTCAACATGATTACGAGACATTCCGCCGAGCAGTTCGTAAACAGGAACGCCCAGAGCCTTGCCCTTAATGTCCCAGAGAGCAAGATCGAGAGCACCGAGGGCGTCGAGCTTCTCGCGTCCGGCCGGATAGAAATAGCCGCGGAACATCATTTGCCATAAATGATCGATACGCGACGGGTCTTCCCCTACGATCATGGCGGCACACTGCTTCACCGTGTCCGGCGATCCGCCTTCCCCAATGCCGATGATTCCCGCGTCGGTCTCGACGG
>JAFATG010000017.1 GCA_019244055.1 Acidobacteriaceae bacterium
TGTTACAGAAATAAAGAAGATCAGTCCTAGAAGAGAAACGCGAACCTTCATTGGTTCCTCCACGTGTTGTTTTGTGCGGAACCAGCCATCCCGTCTGCTTCCGGCGTAGCGGAACCGCTGCTTGGATGATGAGGATCTGATACTTCAGACTCATTACTTCAAAGCTCGGTGTAGCCGGGGGCGACACCACTCGTTCTTCTCAGACAATGTGTCTCCCATTCGCGGCTCTGTTCCCCGATAGTGAATCTATGCTGACCGGTTAGGCAGGCCTATAAAGGAACCGAGGGCCCAGTCGCCGAAGCACCCGGGCTGCGGGTACCGAACGGCTCGGAGCCCGCTCGGTTTCCGCAACCTGCGAGGGGTGCTTTCGCACGCCATCTGCTGACCGAGATTCTGTGCGCCCCCGGCTCGATTCAAAAATTCGCCAACGCGTAATCGTGAGGAGCCGATGTGCGCTCTACCTGACGTGGAACTGCACTTCCCCGCGCGTGATACGATCATTCGCTCCAAGTGCCTCCCAATGCAGCACATAGGAACCGGGCGCAAGCCCTCTTACATCGGAAACAAGCACGTCCGGCGACGTCTGGCTCGACAAGGCGAGTGCGCGTTGCTCGCCGTCGGGGCCGGCGAGTGACAAGCTTGAATTTTTCAAATCGATCGGCGAGTTGAAACGAAGCCGGATGGGCACGTGCGGTCCGCGTACAACTGCGTTGAGATCGGGTGACGCCGATAAAAGCAGCAAATACCGACCCCAGGTGGAGCGATGTTGCGACACTCCGATGTTGCACCCCTTTTGAGGATGATGCCGAGGGTTAGCGGTTCGGCTTATTCTTTGGCGTTTGCCAGAAAAGCTGTTCGCCGGCTCGGGAGTCACAAGCGATTAAGATTTTTTGCTTCCCTCGGGTTGTCACCGCATCATTTGGACTGAACAAATGTTGACTTGTGAAGATTACCGTGACGATTCCTTTGAACTGGATCTAAGCGTAGAACAGGAGGTCCCCTTGCTTACTCGAACGACAGAACCGCTGGATGTTGCGGCGGTGACGAAAAAAAAGCCCGACACAAGTGCCGCCCCATTGGTATCGAGACGCACCCTCATGGGCTCGTTATTGGGTGGTGTGGTGCTTTTCGGAGCCCGGCCGGCTTTCTCCAGAGATAGGAACGAAACGATCGAAGCAACCGCTATGGGCACGGGCACGCAACTGGGAGCGAGTATCGGCGTGACTCTTAATATTTATGAGTTCTCGACTCCAGCAGACAGACAGCTCCTCGTCCAAGCCTTCGAGAAGGGCCAGAACCAGGGACTTGTAAATGCGCTGCAGAGAATGAAGGCGGTGGGTCACTGCGAAATAACTGGCACTCTCGGTTATGACTGCGCCTTTATACGAGTGACTCAGACCCAGACGGGGCGGAATATTCGCTTCGTCACCAATCGCCTGCTTAGGTTTGGCGAAGCCTTTTGGGATACTCAATCCACTGCGTTCAACCTGACCGCAGGCGAATTCGAGCTAAACGACACCGACAAGAGTAAGAGCACAGGCAAGCTTTTTCCCGCGGCTCAGCTTGCAATTGATAAACAGGGCCAGTTGCAGATGGAGCTCCGCGAGAACCCGTGGACTCTGGTGGATGTGATCGATTGGAAAGGGACTCCGGGTGTTAACTGATGAAGGCTCGGCCAAGATTTGCGATCTGGGTTTCGCTCTCACTCCTTGCCACTGGGGCCGCTCAAGCCAAAGATAGGCATGGCGAGAGTCACGTTTGCTCTCAACCAACTCCGCAAGCAATTTGCACTCCCGATAACACATGCGGGTCCTCTTCTGCTCCCTGCATCATAGATGTGAAACGGGGCGGTTCTTCGGCCTCTATGACCCCCAGTATTCCGGGGGCCAAAGGGAACGCGCCCTTCTGCGTTAGAACCGGCACCACAATAACCTGGCAAAGCTCCTCGAAGAATACGGGTTTTACTGTGGACTTCGGATCTTCCTCTCCATTCGATCGGGACGGCGCGATCATCGGCGGTTCTGACCGCTCGGTTTCAGTCGTAGCGAAGAAAGAGGGCTGTTACAAGGTTTCCTTCGGAGCCTGCATTCCAGGCGCGATTTACGGGATGTGTGCCGAGGGCAGCGCCGAAGTTGTGATAACCGGGGCCGGCAAGTAGAACCGGTCCCCGGAAATGAGAGCTCCTTCAGGAGCATCCTTATCCGCATCGATGGAAGCGCCTTGCAGCGAAACGCCGGCAAACACTCCTTGTTTCGCGAATACGTCCAGACTGCCGCTTTGGCTAAACCCGCTTGCCCGCGCACCGATCTGGCTCCCAGTTAGTTCGCGTTTCTGGAACAGGCACTTAAAAGGCAGGAAGGCCGAATTGTTCCTGCTTGGATTCTTCGGCCTCGCAGAGCGGTAAAAAGACAAACCGTGCTATGCCGACGGTCAAGAGCAGCACCTAGCGTAACAGTGAGGGTGCCCCCAGCAGGGCACCTTTATTCCTGGAGGCCTTTGTTCACCAGGACGGTAACATCGACACGACGGTTCAGCGCCCGGCCTTCCGGATCGCTGTTGGTGGCAGCCGGATGCGTGGCGCCGTAGCTTGCCGGCGCAAGTATGCGCCGCATCGGTATGTTCTTCTGGTCACGCAGATATTGCGTCACCGCAGCCGCTCGTTCGGAACCGAGTTTCTGATCCCACTGCTTGGATCCGGTGCTCGAGGCGTAGCCCGCGACCTCAATCATGTATCCCTGAAGCGGCAAAGCTATACTGGCCAGTTGGCTTAGATCCGCCTTGGCAGCGTCGTCCAGGGTTGTGCCGTTCGATGGGAAATAAATACCCGCCTCAGCAACCTTCTTATACTCGCCCAGATCCGATACCCGCTTGTTCACTTTAGCAACCGCGGCCGCATCCATCACGCCGACCGCCCCAGCGGCATCCGCCGTGGACTGAGCTTGGTCGGCCGATGCTTGGGCTGTATCTGCAGAAGATTGAGCCTCGTTAGCGGAGGCTTGCGCGCCATTTGCTTTTTTGACTCCCGAGTCGGCCGTCGACTGCGCCTTCTTTGCAGCAGCACTGTTGGCTTGGATCTGCTGCTCCTCGGCCACTTCAATTGCAAACTCATCAGGATCAAACTTGATCTTATCGGCCTGAAGTTGCCCTTGGGCATTGCCCACGCCTTCGGCCTCGATGTTCAGGCCTGGGACGAGCGCCGTAACATCCATATCCTTATGGCGGAAACGAAAGTCCTTCGTACGCTCAATCTGCGTTGAATCTGTGAGGTCTACTACAACAACAGCCTGATCCTTCGTCCGAACCTTAACGAGATCTCCACTCCGGGACACGATTGACCCTTTGACCGTTGCTTTCTTTCCAGCTTCTATGTCGAAGGCGTTGGCCTTAGCGACATAGACCAAGCCGGTGACCAGGCCGAGACAAACTGTCGCGCACAACAGTTGTTTGGATCGTTGCATATTTCAAATCTCCCTTTCAAAGCT
>JAFATG010000116.1 GCA_019244055.1 Acidobacteriaceae bacterium
TCACCTCGGGCTATACGACCGCCTCGCTCAGGGATAAGCATGGCTTGTCCGCAGAATTTCCGATTCTTGGAAAACCATATCGCCGAGAGCAATTGGCGGCGAACCTTCATCACATGCTGCACAGCCACATGGCTCCGAGTTTGCTAAATTGAATGCCGCTCGAGTGCGTGTTTTTGTAATCCGCCTCATTATTGCTGTAGCCGGGATCAATCGCTATGCAAGTGCACCTGCTGAAGAAGCAATGCGTTTGGACTGGCCGATCAACACCATGACGCGCCCACCGCGAATTTCGTCGTGATCTTTATGCGCGCGCGGCAAGTGCGCGCCGATTTCCGCATCGGCGATCAGATGCTCTATCTTCGACAACCGTCTGACGATCGGTCCTCTGCAATCAGAGCGTCAACAAGAAGCGATGCCGCGCGGAGGTACGAGATTGAGGGACGCAGGTTCCACATGAGCCGACTGCATCGTGGAACTTCGGGCGATGACATACCCAATGCAACCTCAACCACCACCCGATCTCCGAAGAGGGGTAAGCACGCGAGCTGCTCGGGATGACCCGAATACTCAAGGGCTCTCCGCATTGTATCGCGATGAAGATACGGCTGACGAGCCATCGAGCCTGTCCGCTGATGCCCTCATTCTCGAACCGTTGGTGACATCTCCCTGCGTAACGCCGAAGTTAGCCAGCATTTGCTATTTATCGAGCCAGACATCTTCCATGCGCCAGCCGTTAAAAAGGCTGTTGACCATAATCGTCAGCCCCTTTAGCTGCGGTTGCCGGCAGGTCGCGAACCGATTGTGGTAGAGGATCGGCCGAGCACCATCTTCCTGGAGCTTCTTGTCGATTTCCCAAACGAGATGCCGGCGCTTCTCCTGATCAGGCTGCATTGACTGCCGATCGAACAGCTTGTCGATTTCGGGATTGCAGTAGCCGGTATAATTTCTGTCTGAACCGCACGCATAATTTTCGTAGAATTGCGCGTCTGGGTCGTCCACCCCCGCGCCGGTCAGATTTAATCCGACCTTGTAATCCTTGCGGTACACCTTCGGAAACCAGTTGGCGGTCTCGACCGTTTCAAGTTCGCCGTCGATATAAATCTCCTTGAGTTGATCGATCAGGACGACCGCAGGATCCCGAAAGGGTGGGGTGTTGCGGACGGACACCTTGACAGAAAGCCGGTTCTGCGGTCCGTAACCCGCCTTCTCCATGAGCGCGCGGGCTTCCGCGCGGTTTTTGCTGACATCCGGGTCGTAGCCCGGCAATGACCGCAACATTTCGCCGGGCATACCCCACACACCTTGTGGCTGCGGCTGCATCGCGCCACCAATGTCGCCTTGTCCCTCTGCTAAAATATCGATAAAGCTTTTGCGATCTAGCGCCAATGCCATGGCCCGGCGTATCTCCGGGTTATCAAACGGGGGCGCGTCGCGATTCACGATCAGATTGGTGCTCTGGTTTGCAGGCCTCACTTCACAAATCGTATTTGGCGACTGCGCCTTGACGCTCTTCATCAGCGGCACTGTCAAGCCGAACGGGAATGTCAGATCGAAATTCCCGGCGATGAACGCAAGAATGGCCGTAGATCGATTGGGAATTATTGTCCATTCAATTCCATCGAGATAGGGACGGCCCGGTTTCCAATAGTGCTCGTTGCGTACCAGCTTGATCGACTCGTTTGGCTTGTACGAAACGAATTTAAAGGGTCCGGTACCGATCGGATGCTGCCGCATCGCCTGGGGCGAGATGTGACAGGGATAGACGGGCGAATAGCCTGAGGCCAGCAGCGCTATGAAGGCGGGCTGCGGCCGCTTCAAATGGAATGTGACGATGTCCCCTTTGGTGCTGACCGAGTCCAGATTGCGGTACCAGGCCTTGCGTGGGTTGGCGCGCAATTTTTCCGGACCGTTCCCGAGGATGAGGTCCCAGGTGCATTTGACATCGGCAGCGGTGAAGGGCTTCCCATCATGCCAATTCACGCCGCGGCGAAGCTGAAAGCTGAGCTCGCTCATATTGGCGTTCCAAGACCAGTTTGTCGCCAAATCGGGAACGATCGTATCCATTCGGTTTTGCGGCACGTCCTGTCTAAAGATGACCAGGTTATTGAAGACGGCCATCATCGGATTCTGGGCCGAGTTGAGCGCCTCCTCGTGGATCGACATGCTTGCCGGGCTGTCGTACTGAAAAATCCGGAGCACGCTGCCCCGCTTCTGCGCTGACGCCGGAGCGGCCGCAAGCAGGGCGATCAGTACAACAGCTATCCGATGCCGAAAAATTCTCCGCATCACCTGCCTCATGCCGGTTGCAAACGGCCGTTTTGCTCATGCAATTTGGGAATTGCGACGAAAGCTTGTTTGATTAGACGCCGGCAAACGATCCGAACTTGCGCCCTGAATATGAGCAGGCGCCTGCGCATGACCCGGCATGTGCGGCCAAAGGTGCTGACATCATCGGTTCATCCATGCGTCCGTGAGGTCCTGGCCGAGAAAATGGCTAGGGGTGATGTTCCAGCCCTTGAGATTGGAGGAGGTGACGACAATACGGTTCCACCACAGGAGCGGTACGGTGTAGGCCTCGGTGAGCGCATGCCGCTCGAAGGCGTGTACGATGCGGGCGCGCTCACGCGGGTCGGTCGCCATCGCCTGCGCGATATAGAGCGAGTCGAGAAAGCGGTCGGTCGAGCCGGCGAAATTGACCGGCGAGAGATCGTGCGAGACGTATTTGGTCAATTGGAAGGTCGGATCGTCGTAGAAGTCGCCGGAGAAATCGAGCGCGATGTCGAAATCTCGTGCATCGACGACCTTCTGCCAATCCCAGATGTTGCGCCGGTCCTCGGTGACGTTGATGCCGATCTCCTTCCAGCTCGCGGTGAGGAGATCGGCGCCGGCGTAATGCGGTATCGGGATGTCCCGTACGAGGAGCGTCAGCGAGAGGCCTTTGACGCCAGCTTCGGCGAGAAGCCGCTTCGCCTCGCCGCGTGCCGCCGTGATGTCGTGGGAGAATCCGGGCAGGTTTGTCAGCTCGGCTTCCGACATTGCCAGTTTGGCGCCCGGTCGCATCAGCCCACCGACATATTTGAGGAAGGTCGTGGCCTGTAACCGCTCGGCCGCACCCCAACGGTCGATCGCCAGGGAGAAAGCGCGGCGTACGCGTGCATCGTCGAACGGCTTTTTGTTCGTGTTGAACACGACGAGCAGGTTCGACAACCACGGGCTCTCACTGGTGGCGATCCGGGCGCCCAGACTCTCAATGAGCTCGTCGCGCTGCGTCGGGGTCACGCCGCGGAACTCGGCCATGATCCGGCCACTCTCATACGCCTTCATCACCGCCGAACCGGGCATGAAATCCGCCTGGTAGCTGTCGAGATAAGGCTTTCCAGGCTGGAAATATTTTTCCCATCGGCGGCCCCTCCAGCTCTCGCCCTTTTTGTGTTCGACAAAC
>JAFATG010000141.1 GCA_019244055.1 Acidobacteriaceae bacterium
ATTCCTTGACGGTCGACAGTGTGGTGGGCGCGAGGCAGGGCGTTATCTCTCGTTTCGAAACGAGCGGTGAATCCGAGTCACTCGAGTGCTACGGCCGGAAGATCACCTTTCCACCTCAGGCCCGTGAGGCGGTCCGATTTGCGCTCAGCCATCCGAGGTTTGTGGTTAGAAATTTACCGGGCAAGCTGGATGACGCGGATAAGCTAACCCTCGTTCGAAGGCTGATTCGGGAAGGCCTGGTGATGGCCCTCTCGCCGTGACTCCCTTGCGCAAGATGCGATGACTATTCCGTACGCAGGGCCTCAACGGGATTGACTGCCGCGGCACGTCGCGCAGGAATGTAGCTGGCGAGGAGCGCTGAAATACCGAGCACAGTGGCCACGCCGATCAATGTCGGAATATCCCATGATCGGACGCCAAATAGCAGCGTTCGCATCAATGTTGCGGTTGCCAGGGAGCATGCGAGGCCCAAAACAATTCCTAAGCCAGTCAATCGGCCAGCTTCTTTGAGAATGAGTTCATACACGGTTGTGCGCTCCGCCCCAAGCGCCATACGGATTCCGATCTCCCGCGTTCTTTGGGTCACCGAGTATGCAACCACGCCATATAATCCGACCACGCTCAATAGGAATGCGCTTGCCGCGAAAACTCCCACTAGAAGAGCGGAAGATCGATGAAGGTAAGCCGATGGTGACTGATTGATTCGGTCCGTCATGGTCTCTTGCATGGAAACAGAAAGGAACGGATCGATTTCATGAATCGCCTTGGTTACCTCAGGCAGCAGCGAGGCCGGCGACTGCGAAGTGCGAAATAGCACGGTGGGCCACCAACACGGGATCTGGTCGTAAGGCACGTATAGAGCCGGTAAGGATGCGCCTTCGAGTGGACCCTCTTTGATGTCATCCACAACGCCGACGATCTGCATAAGCGATTTCGGTGACCAATCGTAATAGATCTGCTTGCCGACAGGATTTTCGCCAGGGAAGTATCGGTTGATCAGCGTGCGATTCACAATCACAACGGGCGGCTTCGAAGCATTGTCATCTTCGCGGAAGTAGCGCCCTCGTATTAGCCGCGCCTGCAAGGTGGCGAAATATCCGGCGCTCACGTTCCTGTTCAGCACTTCGTTGTTCTCGCCATGATTCGGCCGGCCTGCGATATGAAAAGAACCTGTTCCCCAAGCCGAGTCAATTGGCGGCGTGAGCGAGAGGCCAACCGACCGCACTCCGGGCAAACTCGAAACGTGGTCGATAACTTGATGAGCCAGTGCGATATCTTCCCGGTCTTTCCCATATCTTCCGGGCGCCCAACCAACCTGCACTCGTGCGAGGTGGTCCGCCTGGAATCCGATATCGAGATGAAGCAGCAAATAGAGACTCTTGCCTAGCAGGCCCGCGCCCACCATCAGCAGCATTGCGATTGCCACCTCGAAAACGACAAGATTCGATCCGAACCGACGCCACACCGTTCCGGCGGAGCCGCGGGCGTTCTCCTTTAGACCTTCGATCATGCGGGATAGGGAGGTGCGCGCGACAGGAATAATGGCAAACACAATTCCGGCAACCAATGAGAGCCCGCAGGCAAGGGCTATCGAGAGAGGGTGCAGGCCGATCCCGTTCAGATAGGGCATTCCGGCCAATCTATCGGCCGGGATCATGCTCATCAGGAATCCGATGCCACAAGAGGCAAAGAACAAGGCAAACACAGCACCGAGCGCGGCAAGGACGAATCCTTCGATGGCGAATTGCTGAAATAGCCTGGCTGAGGACGCGCCCAGCGCACCGCGCACGGCGACTTCGCGCTGTCGGTTCTCGGATCGCGCCAGCAACAGCGTCGTGACGTTGATGCAGGCAATCAACAGCAGCAGGCCGGCTCCTGTCAACAACACAAGAAGCACCGGACGAATGTCTCCGATAATGAGCTCGCGCAAGGGTACCAGGGTGGCGCCTCGAAGATCGCGATTCACATCCGGATATTGAGCCACCAATCGCTTAACAATCGACTGCATTTCGGCGGAGGCAGTTTCGAGAGCTACGCCGTCTCGAAGGCGCGCAACCGTGATCAAATTCCAGCAGCTACGCTCGCGCTCACACGAGCCGTCGACTCGCAGCGTACCCCAGAAGTGCGCACCGCCATAAGGAGCGAATTGAAACTCACGCGGCAGCACACCAATGATCGTGGTCGGAGCGCCGTTCAACGTCACGACCTTTCCCAGCACGTCCGGCTTACCACCAAATCGTTTTTGCCACCCGTCGTAACTCAGCACTGCTGTATAGGGAGCGCCGGGCAAATCTTCACCGTCACGAAAATCGCGGCCCAAGATGGGAGTGACGCCCAGCGTCCGAAAGAAACCCGCGCTTACCCGCGTACCAGGCACTTGTTCCGCGCCGCTTCGGGTCGTAAGAGTGAAGCTGCCGTTCAATGCGTATGCGTCGATCGAGCGAAAGCTGTGATTTGAGCGTTTCCAATCGGCAAAGTTGAGGTAGGAGACCATTGACCGCGCGTCACCTTTGCTGCTAGCGAACACGGCAACAAGGCGGCTTTGATCGCGATAAGGCAGAGGCTTGATGAGCCCGGCGTCCACGAACCCGAAGATTGTCACTGTCGCGGAAATACCCAGTGCCAGCACGAACACCGCGGTAAACGCGAATACCGGATTTTTGCGAAGCTGGCGAAGGGCATACCGGCAATCCTGGACCGCATTGCCGATGACGTTTAGTCCTCGCATGTCCCGGCACTCCTCTTTGCGCTGCTCGATATCTCGAATCGAGCGAAGCGCCGCGTAACGCGCTTCGTCCAGCGGCTTGCCCGCGGCTAGATCTTCGTCGATTTGCCGCTCGAGGTGATACCGCAGTTCCTCATCGAGCTCCTGCTCGACCCTCCTGCGAGAGAAAAGCGATCGAAGCCGGAGGCGGACTATGGTTCGTAAGCGCATCAGGCGGTTCGCACGATCAAGGAAATGGCGGCCGACAAACGCTCCCACTGCGCCGCTTCCTGCTCAAGAGCTTTATGTCCGGCCTTAGTGAGCTTGTAGTACTTGGCGCGTCGATTGTTTTCGCTGATCGCCCATTCCGAACTGATCCAGCCGTTCTGCTCTAGTTTGTGGAGCGATGGGTAGAGCGCGCCCTGGCCTACTTGAAGAACTTCTCCTGACATTTGCCGAATGCGTTGTGCAATAGCCCAACCATGCATCGGCTCCCGAGCGATTGTCTTAAGGACGAGCAGGTCTAGTGTGCCCTGCACCAGGTCGGTGGGTTTACTCAAGCGCTCCTCTCAGTAACTGACAGTAGTGTACCCTGCGCTGGCGATGAGAGCAAGTCAGATTCAGAGATGGGACGTAGAATCAGAGAACAATGCGAAGAACGGATTTGCGCCAGACGGAGCTCGAGCCTGGGCATTTAGTCCCCAATGCGTCTCGTTAGAGTGCGCTGGCATCAGAAAGGCGCCCAATTTGCGCTCAGCAGTCTTGCTGTGGCTCTAGTGAGCCTCTTCTGCTACAAGCTGCATCTGAGCGCTGCCATAAGCGTACTCCTGTACTTGCTCGTTGTCATACTGCAGTCGCTGGCTGCTGGATTTGTGGCCTCTGCCGCGATCGCAGTGTTGGCGACAGCAGCTCTGGACTATGTCCTCCTCCCTCCGACACTTTCGTTTCGAATTGACGCCCCGGTTAATGTCTTGGTTCTAGTTACGTTCGTAACGATCGCGCTCGTCGTAAGTTGGCTCATATCGAATATGCGCGAGACTCTCCGAGTTAGAGAGCGGCATCTTACGCTGGCCCAAAGCGCAGCCGGCATTGGCATATGGGAGCATAATCTGCGCACAGATGAAGTCACCACTTCCGGCGAATATGCCAAGCTTTACGGCTTTCCGCCTGACCAGGCTTCGTTCCATCACACGGAGTGGGTGAAACGGATCCATCCGGGCGATCGCGAGCAGCTACAAGCGCACATCCAGGAGTGTCTGGCGGGCAATCATGGCTGGGACACGGAGTTCCGAGTAGTTTGGCCGGACGGGAGTGTACACTGGCTGCTCGGAAAAGGTGCGGTCTTCCTCGACCATTCCGGCCAACCGACCCGCAAGGCAGGGGTCAATCTCGACATCACGGACCGCAAGCAGACTGAAGCAGCTCTTCACGAGAGTCAACAGCGGTACAAAGAGGTGTTCGATATCACCTCGGACTCCATTTTTCTGGTTGATGTCACCTCGGATGGCCGCTTCAAATTCGCCGGTATTAACCCAGCTTGCGAGAAGACGATGGGCTTTTCCAACGCCGAGGTCTCAACCAGATTCGTGGAGGACATACTGGACACCAAGGTCGCCGAAGAAGTTAGCACCAATTACCGGCGTTGTGTGGAAGCGGGAACGCT
>JAFATG010000256.1 GCA_019244055.1 Acidobacteriaceae bacterium
GTGTTCTTGGTAAGGAATTGGATTGCCTGAATCCCTCAGCACCTGGAGCGTCTCGCGGCGGAGATCTGCATCCTGGATATGCAGCAGTAAGCGGGTGGCGACCATGCGATCAGTTTCTCGGAGCTCCCGAGCCGGACATTGACGCGAACGGGTTTGGCTGTGCCGCTGCCTGTGGCATGGCGAACGGAGACGCGCCGCCATTTGATGGGGGCATATTCCCCATAGGTGCGTTCTGTTGAGTCGTGAAACTCTTCAACTCTTCGATCGGAAGCGAGTCGACGGGGATTAAAGGCGCAACTCCGCCGGTTGCTTGCGGCAGCGGATTTTGAGGAGCGACGGTCGGAGCGTCCTTCAGGAATGGCAGCGGGTTGCTGACTTGAGGCAGCTGCATTCCTGCTGGAATCGGTCCGACAAGTTCCGGAGTAACCATAATCATGAGCTCAGTGTTGCTTTTCGTTATGGATCTTGATTCGAAAAGCTTCCCTAAAAGAGGAATGTTGGCTAATCCGGGAATTTTGCTCAAAGTCTCGACGGCTTGATTGTTCAGTAGACCTGCAATTACCAGACTCTGACCGCTCGAGAGCTCTACTTCGGTCTGCACTCGGCGCGTATCCAGACCCGGAACAGTATAACCGCTTACGTTAAGCCCATTGGCATAATCGAGCGAACTGACCTCGGGCATGACAAGCAACCTTATTGTTCCTCTGGGCGTTACTGTAGGTAGAAAATTCAGGCGAATCCCGAATTCCTTGAACTGGATGGTTATCTGGCCTACGCCGGCGCCGCCGCCCTGCAGCGTAGGAAATGGAAACTCGCCGCCGGCCAGGAAACTGGCGGGCCGCCCGCTCGCGGTGAGCAGGTTCGGCTCGGCCAGAATCTGTAACAGATTCTTGGCTTGGAGAGCTTGGATAACTGCTCCAACGTTCAAGTCTGGACGGAAGAAGAACAGGTTCAAGAAATCGGAGACGTTAATCGTTGCGCTCTGGTTGTTGGTCCAACTTACGCCTGGGCTAGCTCCGAACTGACCTGTACTTGAGCTGCCGATTCCTTTCGATGGATCCGCGCCGAAGATGTTGATACCCAATGACTGCGCCGCCGACCGGTCTACATCGGCGAAACGTACCTTCAATAGGATCTGCGGATCACCCGCCGGTGTCTCGACGCGAAGAAGGTTGATCACCTTGCCAAGTGTGGCCGCGATGTTATAGGCTCTGTCGGCACTGGTGGTGTCCTTTACAGTGCCACGCAAGAAAATTGTGCCACCGCTCATGTCAAGAATCACATTGGGCCCGGCTTCGCGCTGAATCTCAGTTCGAACGTCATCGAGCTTCGGTGGAGGAGCCGTTACGTGAACCGTGTAATTAGAGCGATTCCCTTGCGGGTCCCACACAATGAGGGTCGTGTCTCCTTGTGTTTTCCCGTTCAGCAGCAACTCCTTTGAGTTGACGGCAACGGCTTCCGCAATTTCGCCATTGGCGATGGCTATACGGCGGATCCCGGAGGGCCGCTCGACCACCAATGCCCTGTTAATGCCCAGCGAAACATCGGAAGAAGCGGAATCTGGTATGGATGGAGCGGGCGATGCGGGCGCGGGCTCTTCCTTCTTCATGTTGGGGGAGGTGGCGGCTGCCGCGCCGTCTTCATGGGCGCTGGCTCCGATTGACAGCGCCAGACTGATAAGCAACGCGCTAGAAAGGGCTTTCATTTTGTCGTTCCAGTCGGCGAGTCAATACGGGCTTCACTGCGTTTGACACCGCTAAAAACTTCAATCGTGCTTTCTTCGGCAGTGGGACGAACCACTGGTGCCATAGCAGGTATCACTCGCGGCCGAATCACGGGAGCCACCGTCGGTGTTGTGGCCCCGCCGAAGAGGCCGGCCACGCTACTGCCGTGCGTTGTTGCTACGTCGGTATCAAGCGGGTTCCGTAGCACAAGTTGCACCTTCGTTTCGTTGTTTGCCAGATTCAGAACCTCCGCTTGATCTGGCGTTACCAGCAAATTCACAACCTGCGCGGATTCCGGTTTCCCGTCTGCGCTCTTTTCTATCCGCTGTCCCGCCGACAGCACTTCGATGTTCTGCAATACAGTCCGGCAGAGTGTGCCTGTGCGGCTTCCGTCCATTCCCGGGAGGGTGCCGTCAACAAGCACATCGACTCGCATACCCGGCAGCACAAATCCCGCGAGCCCCACCACGTCATTTACGCGCAGAGCCACCGCTCTCATGCCGACCGGAATCGTGGAAGCGAGGCCCGCGCCAGCGCCTTTCGGAGCCAGACGGTGATCTGTGATGGGCTCTCCGCTGTAGATCGTTTCAATGACGCCGCGGTCGAGGATCGCCTGGCGATCCTTAATAGCTCCGTCGGGAACCACACCCGTCCAGGCGACCTCCCGGAAATCTGCTTGCTTGATCAATGTGCCGACCTGCAGATCGCGGCCCGCAACCAACATCCGGTTCGAGGGCATGGCTTTCGTCGGCGCTGGAACGTGTGAAACAATCAAGCGATATACAAGAAAGCTGGTCACGCCCGCTACAAGCAGAGCAAATGCAAAGACTGAGAAAAGACGTCGATTCATTTCTTCAAGTACCCCTCTGAGGTACGGTTTTTTCGCCGCGGATGCGGCGATGGGACAGTCAAGTGCGCGGAACGCACGTAAAAAAGAGGAGAGCCGCACAGCCTTGGAACGAATTCCGCGGCTCTCGAATCCAACTCGCTCTGTTAGGAAGCAGCCGTGGTCGCGTCCTGCAGGGCGTCGCTGATATCGGTCCAAAGCGTGCTTATGTTCTTTGACGCTGCGCTGAGAATTGCAATGGCCGCCAGCGCTATGAACGCGAGCAGCAGGGAGTATTCAACCAGGTCCTGACCGTCCTCTTCCTGCCAGAACGCGTATAGAGCCGAGGTATTCATAGGCATCTCCTTTCTTGAATGATTACTGCTGAACCCGAGCGTCCACTTTCCACGAGCGCCCAAGTTCTCTTCCGCCGTCTCGAGAACGGCTGGAAATCGTTAACAGCGGAGAGGCACCTGTCTGTGCCGGGGTTAAAGCCCAATCACTACGCTGCTTAAAAATGGCGGCCTTGCCGTCATCGAACAGCAAGACCCAGTCTGGTGAATGCTTCAGAACGGTTGCCAAAGCTTCATCCGGACGGATCAGTACAGCATCAATTCCGTATCGTTTGAGCAGCGCTTCGCAGTCGTACCGCGCGCTGACTATATGCTGATATTCCGTAACGAAATCTGACCCATAGAAGTCAGTCCTATCGTCCATGAAAACTTTTTGAGATGGGTAACGGACATAAATGAGGTAGTCCGCCCATTGGTCATAGGTGAAAACCCGGGAAAACTGCACGTCCTCCAGCTTCGGCATTGCCGTTACTGGGAAGTTCTCCGGTTTGAATTGGGCGGCATAGGCCGGCCGGTTCGAACCCAAGAGCAGGGCAACAACTAGGACCACCGACGCCGACGCGGGATACCACCGCTCGACTCGCTCGAATCGCTGGAACTCGGTGCCAATCTCAAAACAGGCCTCGCCGATTCTTGCCAGAGCGGGAAAGCTCCGCAGACCTGAGAAAGCATCTCTCAGCATGCACGCGATTGGAGGCGCCGCCACGAGCAGATAAAAAGGTATGTTCCGACCTGACACCAAACCTAGGTGAGCCCAAAGCACGATGGACAGCGCATCGCCTAGTTTTCGATGGACCACGCACCAGCCTAAGGATGCGATGCCAAGGAGCAGCATGCATTCGAAGAACAATGCGGTCCCGCGGTGAAAGCTGATTGACTGATATTCATTGATGTTGTCGAGCAGTTTGGAATCGCTGAGATACGAAAAGATATGTTGGTGCAGTCGCCACCCGTACGGGTTGATCAGAGTAGCCAGAGCACAAAGAAGCGTGCTAATCGCGAATGGCGACGCGGAGCTAACCGAATGCGCGAGCGAGTCCGCCCGCAGAATTCCATTCAGAACCTTACCGCAGGCCGCGGTAACCAGAAGAGCTAGGCCAACGAAGAAACCGCCATGCAAATTCACCCAAAGGCACATGAGCACGGGCAAAACGTACAGTGCTTTGGTCTTGCCCTCTTCAGCAGAGAGGATGAGATGCGAAAAGATCAGGGCGAATAGCCAAGAAACGAGGTGCGGCCGCGCGAGCCAGTGAATCATCGAGCCGCAGATAGCTACGATCGTCAGTGCAAACGCAAGAACATCCGAATCTGAGTAACGGCGGATCAGCCGAAAGAGCAGAGCCGAAATAAAGCTCAGCAGCGCAATCGTGACAAATGCCACGCCTGCCAGTCCCGCCCTCCCGTGGATTACCGCAAATATTAGGTCCCAACCCCATTCCCAAGCGAACCAAGGTTGATGCGCCTTCGTAAATGAGAAGAGGTCCACGCGGGGTACCGTGCGATGCTGCAAAATCCATTCACCGGTGCGAATGTGCCAGCCGGTGTCGCCGTCGCCGAGGAGAACGGTGGTTCCTGGCAGCATGCAGAACAGCAGAAAACTGGGGAGCAGAAAAACGAAGTCGGTCAAAGAAGGAAGCAGACGCATTACTACGCGGTTCGCGCTGGTATCGGCGATCTCCCAACTCTGAGCTGCGACAGCGGCTTGCATCCTGTTTACGTTAATGAGGTGTACAAGCTCACTAATCGGCTGCGGGCTTCCATTTCATTAGCGCGGCGTGACTTATGCCGGCATAATTGCGGCTCCATTGTTAGCTAAGTGCTCCAAGCAAAAGGCAAGCGACCGAGCCACTGGCGATCACGGCTCCATGCGGAAGCCGGAGAGCACGTGGGTTTCTGAAATCAAGCTCCGGGTCTCGCGTAGAGGGCGCGACACCACGCAGAAGCGCACTGACAATACCCGCCAAGTTCAGTAGCGTGGTTCTCAGGCGCGACTTAGCCGCAGCAAGAATAAGGGCCACTAGACCGCCAAGGAGCGCTGTCGCTAAGAAGACGTGGAACCAAATGGACGGTCCGCACACCGTGCCTACTGCAGCCATGAGCTTCACGTCGCCTGCCCCCATTCCTCTTAAGAGGTAGAGCGGCAAATAGACTAGAATCGCTAAGCCCATTCCGAGCATCGGGACAGCGAGCCCGTGAATTCCCCCGGTCCAGCACTGGAGACCTAGCCCGGCGAGAATACCGCTTGCTGTCAACCAGTTCGGGATTTTTCTGGTTCGAAGATCGAATGCGCCGCTTAGGACTACGAGGACTATCAGCGCAATCTTCAGCGGAGCGGGCATGTTAGCGACTACTTATCGGTTGAAACCGAATCAATCGTGGCTAACGGAACCGCTAAATCTCAGTTCGTGACAGCTTAGCCCGAAGCTACTCGGAGGGGCGAGTCATCTCTTCTGCTATGACGACCCGATCAAACTCGTCCCCAGTGAGATAACCAAGCTTTACTGCGGCTTCGCGCAGACTAGATCCGTCGACATGAGCCGTGTGCGCGATCTTGGCAGCTTTGTCGTATCCGACAATCGGACTCAGCGCGGTTACAAGCATCAGAGAATCCTTTAAATATTGGTTAATCTGGTTCCGGTTTGCCTCGATGCCGATTGCGCAATGCTCAGTGAAGCTGCGGCAGGAATCGCTCAATAACCTGACTGAGTGCAGAAAATTGTGAATGATCAGCGGCTTAAAGACATTCAATTCAAAGTTGCCGAGCGAACCTGCGACGCCGATCGCGGCGTCATTGCCCATTACTTGCGCGGCAACCATCGTCATCGCTTCCGCCTGCGTCGGGTTTACTTTGCCTGGCATAATAGACGAACCGGGCTCATTTTCCGGGATTATTAACTCACCCAGACCACACCGCGGCCCTGAGGCCAGCCAGCGCACGTCGTTTGCAATTTTCATGAGCGATGCGGCAAGCGTCTTCAGAGCTCCGCTTGCAAACACCAACTCGTCGTGGGCCGAAAGGGCGGCAAACTTGTTCGGGTGAGAGCGGAACGGAAGCCCCGTCAATTCGGCGATCTTTTTGGCCGCCCACTCCGCAAACTGTGCCGGTGCATTGAGACCCGTGCCAACCGCCGTACCACCGATCGCCAGGTCATAGAGCCCGTCGAGCGCCGTTCGCAGCCGTTCGATGTCACGGTCCAGCAGCGAAACCCAACCCGAGATCTCTTGCCCCAAGGTCAACGGAGTCGCGTCCTGCAAATGCGTCCTGCCTATCTTGACAATCCCCGAAAATTCACGGGCTTTAGCGTCTAAGGCATCACGCAGACTCTCTACCGCGGGAATCAGTTTGTGGACAAGCTGCTCGCATGCGGCGATGTGCATCGCAGCTGGGAACGTGTCGTTCGAGGACTGCGACATGTTGACGTGATCGTTCGGATGGATCGGCTTCTT
>JAFATG010000266.1 GCA_019244055.1 Acidobacteriaceae bacterium
CGCCGCGCCCACAGCCACTACTTCGTCCGGATTCACGCTCTTGTTCGGCTCTTTCCCGAAGAGGTCGCGCACCATCTGCTGCACCTTGGGAATACGAGTCGAACCGCCGACCAGAACTACTTCATCAATGTCGTTCGGCGTTACGCTCGCGTCCTGCATGGCTTGCTTGCACGGTCCCACCGACCGCTGCAGAATGTCATCTACCATCTGCTCAAACCGGGCACGCGTGAGTTTAATGCTCAGGTGCTTCGGGCCGCTCGCGTCCGCGGTTAAGAACGGCAGATTCACTTCTGTCTCGAGCAGGGTCGAAAGCTCGATCTTCGCCTTCTCAGCCGCTTCTTTTAGCCGCTGCAGAGCCATCTGATCTTTTGAAACATCGACACCCTGATCTTTCTTGAACTCCTGAATGAGCCAATCGATAATTCGCTGGTCGATGTTGTCGCCGCCCAGGTGCGTGTCGCCATTAGTGGATTTCACTTCCACTACGCCGTCGCCGACTTCGAGAATCGAAATGTCGAACGTACCGCCGCCAAAGTCGTAGACTGCGATCGTCTCATCTTTCTTTTTATCCAGTCCGTAAGCGAGCGCGGCCGCTGTCGGCTCGTTGATGATTCGCATTACTTCCAGACCGGCGATCTGGCCCGCATCCTTGGTAGCTTGCCGCTGGGCATCATTGAAGTAGGCGGGTACCGTGATCACGGCCTTCGTGACCTTCTCGCCCAGATACGCTTCGGCTGCTTCCTTCAGCTTGGTAAGGATCATCGCCGAAATCTCAGGTGGAGAATACTTCTTTCCCTGTATCTCGACGCGCGCATCCCCATGCTCGCCCATAACCACTTTGTACGGGACCAGCTTCATCTCCTCGCTGACTTCGTTGTAGCGGCGTCCCATAAACCGCTTAATCGAATAAACAGTGTTTTCCGGGTTCGTTACCGCCTGGCGCTTGGCCACTTGGCCTACCAGTCGCTCCCCGCTCTTCGTGAATCCCACCACTGAAGGCGTTGTCCGCCCACCTTCCTGGTTGGGAATTACGGTGGGCTGGCCAGCTTCCATTACGGCCACCACGGAGTTGGTCGTCCCTAGATCAATTCCGATAATCTTACTCATGTCTATAGTCCTCCGCCAACCGCCCAGCGGTTGACCTGCCTTAGCACAACTTTAGTATGCAATATGAGTCGATCATTGTCAAGTTCTGGCCGGTTGCTTTCTTGCTCTTTTCTGGTCCGTCCGTATCCCAGACTACGCTTAATGTAGCGGCTGCCTCTGACCTCGTGACCCTCCAACCTGCCCTCGCCAGTTCGTTTGGCAAGAACGACCGCGCCGTGCGGCTTCGTTTCATAACCGGCGCCAGCGGCATGCTCGCGCAGCAGATCGAGAATAGCGCCCCCTATGACGTTTTCCTCTCGGCCAATTCCCAATTCGTAGATCACCTGAGTTCGCTCGGCAAATTGTCGCCGGATTCCGTCCGCGTTTACGCCATCGGCCGCGTCGCGGTTCTCTGGCGAGACAAGAAGCATCATCCTCTCAGCGACTTAGCTCAAAATTGGGTTCGTTTCGTAGCGCTGCCCAACCCCAAATTGGCTCCCTACGGAGCTGCGGCAGAAGAATCCATCCGGCACGCCGGATTTTGGGATCAGGTCCGGCCTAAGATCGTCTACGGCGAAAACGTGCGTCAGGCGCTCCAGCTTTTCGAGAGCGGCAACGCCGACGTCGTGATCACCGCGAATTCACTTCTCGCCGGCAGAGATCCTCAAATAATCCCGGACGATTGGCACGCACCGATCGAGCAAAAGGCAGGAATCGTCACCGGGACGACGCACAGGCAAACGGCCGAACAATTCCTGGAATTCCTGACCAGCCCGGAAGCTCAGGCGATCTTCGGGAAATTCGGATTTTCCAGTCCTAAGCCTTAGGATGCGCTCGGTCGTAAACCGACTGAAGATCTTTGAGCGAAACGTGCGTATATTTCTGAGTCGTCGAGAGGCGCGCATGCCCGAGCAGCTCTTGAATCGCGCGCAGGTCGGCTCCGTCGGTCAACAGATGCGTGGCATAGGCATGCCGGAAACTGTGCGGATGCACAGTTGAATCGCCGGTTACGAGTAGCGCGTAGAGCTTCACCAACCGCCGCACCTGGCGATCTCCCAGTCGTGCCCCCCGCGAATTAAGGAACAGAGCCCGCTCGCTCGCGGGAGCGGAACGCACGTCCAGATACCGCTCGACCGCGCCTACAGCTCGTTCCCCAATCGGCACCTGGCGCTCCTTATTGCCTTTCCCGCGAACTCGCAGCCAGCCTTCTCGTAGATCGATGTCTTCGAGATTGATCCCGACTAACTCGCTCACCCGGATTCCGCAGCCGTAAAGTAACTCTAGAAAGGCCATGTCGCGTTCTTTCGAAGGAAGCTCCACAATGCTGCCGGATTCGACGCTATCGAGCAAAAGATTGGTTTTCTCTTCGCTCATTACTTCCGGGAGCCGCTGTTTCGCCTTTGGCGTGCGCAGCCGAGTGGCTTCATTCTGCCGGATTGCTCCCTCTTCCTTAAGGAACTTGAACATGGCCCGGACAGCCGCCAATTTGCGCCTTATGCTCACACTCGAAAGGCCACGATCATAGAGGTCCGCAAGCCACTCGCGCAGGAGTGCCAGATCGAGTTGATCGATAGTAGGCGCTGTTTGGCCGGGCGGCTCAAAGTACTCAGCAAACTGATCCAGATCGGACCCGTAATTCTTTATCGTGTGCTGGGACGCTCCCCGGCGCGCGAGCTCAGCCAGAAATTTCGCAATACTCGAGCGCAGGGCGGCCATGCAGAAATCCTTCGAAAGCGGTCATCGCGCGGCGGCAGATCTCTCCGTGCCGCGCTTTCTTATCGTGGCGAAATTTGTGTTTTGTCGCGTCGTCGAGCGCCGGCAGTAGATCGAATGTGATGTTTGCCGGCTGGAAATGGTTCGGATCCGCATTCGTGATGTAGTGGCACAAACTGCCGAGCGCCGTCTCGCGCGGAAATCGAACCGGCTCGGCGCCATGCATCAGCGCCGCTGCATTACGCCCGGCGATTAGGCCGGTTGCGATCGATTCCGCGTAGCCTTCGACCCCAGAAATCTGCCCGGCGAAAAAGATGTGCGGCTTGCCGCGAACCTGCAACGTCGGGCGAAGCAGCGCAGGCGAGTTGATGTACGTGTTTCGGTGCATCTGGCCGAGGCGCAGAAACTCCGCGTTTTCTAAACCGGGAATCAGCCGGAAGACTCGGGCCTGATCTCCGAACCGCATATGATTCTGGAATCCGACCAGGTTGTAGCTGTCCGCCCGCTGATTCTCCTGCCGGAGCTGCACGGCGGCATACGGCCAACGCCCGGTGCGCGGGTCTATCAGTCCTGCCGGCTTCATCGGACCGAATCGGAGGGTATCGCGCCCGCGACGGGCAATCTCCTCAATCGGAAGACAGCCTTCAAAATACGGCGTTTCGTCGTCCGGGATGTGCGCTTCGTAGCACTCGGCCGCGAGCAGCGCATCAAGAAACGCTTCGTACTGCTCCCGGTTCAGAGGGCAGTTAATGTAGTCCTCACTGCCATCAAGCGATTTTCCATATCGCGATGCCCGAAATGCGACCGACATATCGACCGACTCCGCCACAACGATCGGGCTAATGCTGTCGTAAAAAGATAGACGGTCCGAACCTGTGATCCGGCTGATCTCTTCGGCTAAGGCATCACTGGTCAAGGGACCTGTCGCGATGATCGTGATGCCGCCGTCAGGAACCGTCTTCGCCTCTTCGCGGCGGATCTCGATGGCCGGATACGATTCGATGGCTCGCGTGATTTCATCTGAAAAGATTTCGCGATCCACTGTGAGCGCGTGTCCGCCCGGGACTCGTGCCGCTTCCGCCGCCCGCATTAGGAGAGAGCCAAGCTGCCGCATTTCCCGTTTGAGCAGCCAGGGAGCGGAATTCGTTTGCTCGCTTTTCAGTGAATTGCTGCAAACAAGTTCGGCGAACGCATTGGTCTTGTGCGCTGCTGTGCGGTGGTGTGGACGCATCTCATAGAGAACGACACGCGCTCCCGCCTCCGCGGCCTGCCACGCAGCTTCGCATCCGGCCAGCCCGGCGCCGAGGATGTGTATTGAGTCCAAGACTTATTCTAGAAAGCCTCGCGATACTCGCCGAACACTCTCCGCAATGCGTCTGAAATCTCGCCAACCGTCACAAACGCGCGGCAGCACTCGAGAATGCGCGGCATTAGGTTGTCACTCCCGCGGGCGGCGCTTTCAAGCCGGCTCAACGCCATAACCGCCTGGTCCTGTGAGCGTGAGGCACGGACCTGCCGTACCCGCTCAATCTGCTGCTTCTCTAATTCTGGATCAATGCGGAACGGCTGCACCGCCGCCGCTTCTTCCGTTTGAAACTTATTGAGGCCAACAACAATCTGGCGGTTCTCTTCCACGGCCTTCTGGTACTGATACGCCGAGTTCTGGATCTCACTCTGAATGTAGCCGCGCTCGATCGCCGTTAGCGTTCCCCCGAGTGCATCGATTTGTGCAATATATTTGCGAACACCCTCCTCAATCTGATCCGTGAGCTGCTCGATGTACTCGCTTCCACCCAGAGGATCTGGAATCGCCGTCACGCCGCTTTCATAGGCGATCACTTGCTGCGTGCGCAGCGCCACTCGCGCCGAGCGTTCGGTCGGCAGGGAAAGCGCCTCATCCTGCCCATTCGTATGCAGGGACTGCGTTCCGCCCAATACTGCAGCCACAGCCTGCAGCGCGACACGCACCACGTTTACTTCCGGTTGCTGCGCAGTGAGGGTCGATCCGCCGGTTTGGGAATGGAAGCGCAGCATGCACGAGCGGTCCAGCTTCGCGCAGAAACGATCGCGCATAATGTACGCATAAAGCCGGCGCGCCGCGCGAAATTTTGCGATCTCCTCCAGAAAATTATTATGCGCGTTGAAAAAGAAGCTCAGTCGTGGAGCAAACGAATCCACCGCCAGCCCGGCCGCAATCGCCGCTTCAATATACGCGATTGCATTAGCTAGTGTGAAGGCGACTTCTTGAACGGCTGTTGAACCGGCCTCGCGAATATGATACCCGCTGATCGAGATGGTGTTCCACTCGGGGACTTCCTCACCCGCCCAGGCAAACAGATCGGTGATGATGCGCATCGCAGATCTGGGCGGATAAATGTAAGTGCCCCGCGCGATGTACTCCTTCAGGATGTCATTCTGCACCGTTCCAGAGAGCTTCTTCCGGTCCGCGCCGTGGCCTTCAGCCACCAGGACATACAGGCACAGCAAAATCGCAGCCGTTGAATTGATCGTCATGGACGTGCTGACCTGCTCGAGGCTGATTCCTTCGAAAAGGACCTGCATGTCAGCCAGAGAATCGATAGCGACGCCAACGCGCCCTACTTCGCCCGCGGCGAGCGGATGATCGGAATCCATCCCCATCTGGGTCGGCAAGTCGAATGCAACCGACAGTCCGGTGATACCTTGCGAAAGAAGAAATTTGTAGCGCTCATTGCTCTCCTCCGCTGTTCCGAAACCGGCATACTGCCGCATGGTCCAAAGCCTGCGGCGATACATGTCAGGGTAGATTCCGCGCGTGAACGGGAATTGACCGGGCTGCTCAGATGTGGGCAAGAGAGAACTATTTTCGGGCTGAGACACGGCCCGATGAGATACGGCGTGCCTTCATGAAGGACAGGAGTCCAAAGAACAGCATCACGCCGGCGAAGGTCAACGAAAGACCAAGCGTAAACCCGCTCTTCGGGTTACTGCTCAGATCTCGATACGCTTGAAACGCCTTTGATAAGGCCGGAATCGCGAGCACGCAAAAAACAGCGCCAATCGCTTGGTTCCAGATCACGCGCGCGGGCCGCACGACCTCGGGCACGACGTGCTGTGCAAACCGCTTGGCGTTATCCACCCGGACGAACTTCGCTGCTTTCGCCGCGTCACCCGCCATGAATTTCGCCGCTTTAACGGCGTGGGCGAACTTCATTACGTCCTCATGCTAGCAAGCCCCTTACGTCTCAATGACCCTCGGCTTCGAGGAACCGCTCTGCCTCAATCGCAGCCATGCAGCCGGCTCCGGCGGCCGTGATCGCCTGCCGGTAGCTCCGATCCTGAACATCACCGGCATGGAACACCCCGCCGATATTGGTGCGCGCTCCGCCATGCGAAATGATGTAGCCATCTGTATCCAGATCCAGTTGTCCGGCAAACGGGCGCGTGTTCGGGATGTGGCCAATCGCGACGAAAAATCCGTGTACCTCACGATCGTAACTTTCGTGAGTTTTCACGTTCCGTAACTTCACGCCGGTGACTTCCCCTTTGCCGACGTCGTAAATGTCTTCGACGATTGTGTTCGTGATGAATTGAACTTTCGGGTTCGCCCGTGCCCTGTCGAGCATGATCCTCGATGCCCGAAAATTCTCACTCCGATGGACGACCGCGACTTCACTGCCGAAGCGGCTCAAGAAATTCGCTTCTTCCATAGCGGAATCGCCGCCGCCGATAACCATGACTTTTCTATTCCGAAAGAAGAAGCCGTCGCAAGTCGCGCAGGAACTCACGCCATGCCCAATCAGCTTCTGTTCGTTCGGTAAACCGAGCCAGCGCGCCGACGCACCCGTCGCCACAATCAGTGTTCGTGTTTGAATCTTATCGCCATTGTCCACCTCCAGAGTGAACGGCCGTTTAGACAGGTCGGCGTGCAGAATGCGCCCGTCGCTGTAGCTCGCGCCGAACCGCTGGGCCTGCTGCTTCATGTTTTCGATCAGTTGCGGGCCTTGAATCCCCTCGGGAAACCCGGGAAAGTTTTCCACGTCGGTGGTAATCGAAAGCTGCCCGCCCGGCTCCTGGCCTTCGATAAGGAGCGGCTGTAGATTCGCCCGGGCAGTATAGATGGCGGCGGTGTTCCCGGCACACCCCGAACCGAGAATCACTACATTTAATAAATCACTCATCTAATGGAGAAAATAGTTCGCCAGGTGAAAGGCTAACCACGAACCAGAGTACGCCAGTGCCAGCATATACGAGAACTGGAATACCGGCCACCTCCAGCCGCCAGTCTCGCGCTTCACAACCGCTAAGGTCGAAAAGCACTGCATAGCGAACGCAAAAAAGATTAACAGCGCCACTGCACCGGCCGTGCTTAGATCCTGGTGCACGGCTGCTTGTAAACCCGTCGAGGGCTCCTTGCCTTCGATGCCATAGATCGTCCCCAAGGTGCCGACGATTACTTCGCGTGCGGCAAGGGAAGTGATAAGACCGATGCCGATTTTCCAGTTAAATCCCAGGGGTTTGATAGCAGGCTCGATGGCTTTTCCTACCGTCCCGGCAAAGCTGTGTTCAATCGGCGGCGTCTGACCGTGCTCTAGCGGCAGATGCGCGAGTACCCAGAGCACGATTGCGACCAGCAGAATCACTGTTCCGGCGCGATGCAGGAATACCTTTGCGCGATCGATGAGCCGTAAACTCAGCGACCGCAAAGTAGGCCACCGGTACGGCGGCATTTCCAACACGAACGAAGAACTCTTGCTCTTGAGAATCGTAGATTTCAACAAGCGTGCAATCAGGATGGCCGTGACAAATCCAAGCACGTACAAGCTGAGCATCGTGGCCGCGGGCAGCGAAAGGAACCCGCCAAGAATCGGCAGATTCGGAACGAATGCCGCGATCAGCAGCGTGTATACAGGCAGCCGCGCCGAGCACGTCATCAGAGGCGCGATCATGATCGTTGCGATACGGTCGCGCTTGTTCTCGATTACGCGCGTCGCCATAACGGCCGGAACGGCACACGCGTACGCCGACAGCAGCGGAATAAACGATTTCCCTTGCAGACCGAATCGCGCCATTGTGCGATCAGCAATTAGAGCGGCTCGGGCGAGATAGCCGGAATCTTCCAAAATCCCGATGAACAAAAAAAGCAGTAGTATCTGCGGCAAAAAGACGACCACTGAGCCCACTCCGCTCCAGACGCCATCGATCAGCAGCGAACGCCAAGGTGAATCGGGCAAAACGTGACTCATCCAAACGCCCGACGTCGATACCAGATCCTGCATTCCATCCATCAGCGGCTTGGCCCAGGAAAAGATGCTCTGGAAAACAGCGATGACGACGGCGGCAAAAATCAGCGGGCCTGCAACAGGGTGCAGGAACACAGCGTCGAGGCGGCGCGTCCAGAGCGGGGGCGCAGGGGCCTTGTACGAGGCGCGTACGCCCAGCTTGTGCGCCCATTGGCGGCACTTAGGTACGTCTTGAAGAACCGGAAGCTCGATTTTTGGAGGTGGAGCATTCAGGCGGGCTGCCGTTCCCTCTAGGAATTGCTGAATACTGTCGATCCCCATGCCCTTCGATGCGCTGATGAGAGCTACCGGACAGTTCAGCTCATTCGATAGCGCCGCGACATCCACCTTGCCGCCGCGAACCGCCAGGTCGTCGGCCATGTTCAGCAGGATCAACGTCGGCATACCGAGGCTCAGAACCGGCGCCGCCAGGACCAGATTGCGTCCGAGATTCGTGGCATCCAAGATCAAAATGACCGAATCCGGCTTGGGAAAGTCGCCCCGCTCACCCTTCAGAACGTCATGCGTGACTTGCTCGTCTTCCGCTCTTGGGTGCAGACTATAGATTCCCGGCAGGTCGACCAGGAAAACCTCATGGTGGCTCTTGAGTTTAGCCTTGCCCATCCGGTGCTCGACGGTCACGCCGGGAAAGTTCGCCACCTTCTGCCGCAAGCCGGTCAATCGATTGAAAAGAGTTGACTTGCCCGAATTCGGCGGACCCACGATCGCCACGATAATGGGGCGGTCGTTTACCGGTCGAGGCGGCAGGATAGAAGGGTTCGGGAGTAGCCCTGTTTTCGGGCCCGGGCTATGGCAGCCATTCATGAAAGCACGACCAAGTCCGATTCCGGATCCCGCCGAATATAGAGCCGAGAGGCCGTCTCACGGCGCAGGGCCACCTCGGAACCGTCCACCCGGAACACACGTGGACCACCGCCCGGCGCCCTTCTGCCCGGAACGATCTCATTGCCCGGAAGGAATCCCAATTCCATAAGCCTTCTGGCTGTGTCTTCCGGCAAGTCCAACCGATCCAAAATGCAGCGCTGGCCCGTAGGCAAATCCGCAAGCGTCAGGGGAGTTGGATGAGAGGCACCCTTTGAGGTCCTCTTGCGAGAGGCCATGATATCGGACCTTTTTAGTATGAGATACCTGTTCCGGAGTGTCAAGTTATTGCTTTACAAGAGGATAGTCGCAGATTGAACGGTTCTGGCAACCCATCAAACGTCAAATTGACATTGATGTTATGATTCTCCTGTGCTGCGAGACCGCTCGCACCATCCTTCACCCTCATCGGTGCGCGAAGCGGGTGCTGCTTACACCCGCAAGGAAGTTTGTCGGCTGCTTAAGATCGACAATCGGCAATTGAAGGCGTGGGAGCATCAACAACTTATCCCGGAACGGGAGCAGTTCTCTTTCGCGGATCTCCTCTCCCTGAAGCGGATCGCACGGCTCCGGAGCGAAAAAGCACCTCCGCGTCAAATCAAGAAGGCTTTCGACCGGGTTCGAGCTTTGGTGAAAGACTCCCCGAGCCTTGCCGAAGACATACACGTTTACAAAGACGGCCGCAGCGTTCGCGTGCGGATCGGCAAACAGAAGCTGGACCCTTCCGGCCAACTTCTGTTTGACTTCGATGAGGACGAAATCAAGAAGCTGCTGCAGCTCCCGGCGACTCCCAAGAACCACACCAACATCGCCGAAAAGCTCCGCAACAAGCTGGAAGCGGACCGCTGGTTTGAGCACGGGCTCGAACTGGAGCAGAGGGGCGCGCCCGCTGAGCAGATTATTACGGCCTATGAGAAGGCGGCGGAGCTTGATCCGCGCTCGGCCGGAGCACAGGTCAACCTCGGAACTGTGTTCTTTAACGGCCACGCCTGGGCCGAGGCGGAAAAGCATTACAAAAAAGCCCTCGAAGTGGATCCAGAATACGCGTTAGCGCACTTCAATCTAGGGAATCTCTACGACGAGCAGGGTGACTCCACGCTCGCGATGCATCATTACAGTGAAGCAATCCGGCTGCAGCCGAACTATGCGGATGCGCACTACAATCTGGCGCTCTTGCATCAGGCTCAACGGGACGTCATGGGCGCCGTGCGGCACTGGCGGCTGTATCTGAAGTTGGACCAAACGAGTACCTGGGCGCAAATCGCCAAGCGTGAGCTAAACAAGCTCGAAGCCATGACGGTGGTGCCAGGAAGCCGCCCGTCTTCATCGAAACTGCACTTGCTAAAGAGTGAAAAGGCTTGATCCCGCGATTAGGCCGCTGTTACTTCTTAACTGGGGGTGGGGGCGGCGGAGTCTGCGGCTCACCGAATGTCACGGTGGATTCTGCTCCGAACTTCCTGTAATCCGAGTAGCGAATGATCACACGAACTCGTTGCGGCCAATCCCGAAAGAATAGCGTATCGTCGGCATACGTTTCCGTTGGGAAGAACCACTTATTGTCGACTAGTTGCCGGATGGTAGTGAAGTGTGGCGTCAGGTTCTGCGACTTAGTGGTTTCAATCTGAGGAACGGACTGGCCCTCGCTACGAACTACTGAGAAGTCCGACTCTCTCACCCAGAGCATCCCCTCGAAAAAGCGCTGACCGGCAAGGATCTGGCGCGGGCGGATGTATTCAAGAAAGCACTTATAACCATCCATTACCTGTTCGCCCTTATACTGCCCCTCATACAGGGAGACTTGCGCAGTCGTTAGCAGGAGCGGATTGATGTTTCGTATGTCGGTGAAATCTTCGGGTGTGAGTTTAAGACGTGTAAGCGTGTTGACGGGCTCGCCTATTTGCTGCTCGTAGCGGCCGCGGGTTGGTGAAAACGTGACATCCGTAAGGGTGTGATACTCGCCGGTGACTTTCCCCAAATCGTTGATTTCCTGCAAAGTAACAGATTGGCGGTAGGTGTAGTCTGCACGCGCAAGCGCGTTCTGGTTTTCCCGCTCGGCGACCTTATGGAGCAAACCGGGTGGCGGCTCATCGGCAAATACAGCGCGCGGGCCTAGCAGGAAAGCCGATGCTAGGATTAGGGCGATGCTTCGAGCCATGCGCCCATTTTTTATAGCGTTAGTGTGCACGTGGATAGCAATACTCGGGGCTGCGATCTTCTATTTTCGCCAAATGGCCCACTCACATTGGGTGATGACGGCGGCGCTTCCAGCGTTTCTGATCGAAGCGTTCTTCTATCTAGGGTCTGTGTTCAAGGAGCCACGTGACTGGATCGGCCGGGTCGGTCCCCCGCGATTGCGGGCAGCCCTCCTCTGGGTGAGTGCAGTTATTCCTTACTGTGTATTTGCGCTGACCGCCGACACCTTTCAGAGAAACGCGTTTTACCTGCTTGCCGCGCTATCCGCCATTCTTGCGTTTTGGTACGTGCTCCTGCCCAGGCGTCCCGCCTACGACTTCGGGTTTCTGGTCATCGCCGCTGCGCCGATCATCGCGCGGGTCTTTCCCCGCATCTACGTCTCCCCCGACCCGCATCTTCGTGTTGATGTGCTCGGACACTTGATGTGGATCCGGCTCGCAATCGCGGCGCTTTTCACATTCCGGCACTGGAACCCCGGAGAATTCGGATTTTGGCCCCGTTATCGCGAATGGCGAACCGGTCTGCTATGGTACGCGGTCTCAGCGATTCCTATCATCGCTATGGCACTAGCCATACATGATGTTCATTTCGAGCCATTGCACGGCCCATGGTGGCGAGTGGCTGCGATAGTCATCGGAACGTTTTTCGGCGTGCTTTGGATTGTGGCGCTCAGCGAAGAATTGTTTTTTCGCGGGGTGATCGAACGCGGGCTGCTCGATTCGTGGAAATCACCGGCAGTGGCGATTGTGATCTCCTCATTGCTGTTCGGCGTCGTACATCTCTGGTTCCACGACTATCCCGATTGGCGAAGGGCCGTGACAGCGAGTCTGCTAGGCGCTGCCTGTGGATTCGCCTACTGGCAGAGCGGGAGCGTGCGGAGTCCCATGGTGACGCACGCATTCGTGGTGGCAACCTGGCGCATGTTCTTCAAATAGCCGGCCGGCTACTCGTTTGTTGTAATCTTTCCTGTCAGAAATTCAGCCCGGCAACCGTTTATCTCATGTAAGGTGCAGAGAGGCGAGTGGAGGCGACGCGAGGTTTGACCCAACCCGTTATCGGCACAGCCAGCTCCTATCAAGCCGGTGATGCCGATTCCGAGTTCGAAGCCATTTTCCTGGAACATTACAAGCGCGTCCTGGCGATATTGGTTCACTTGGTTGGCGATCGCGCGCAAGCGGAGGAGCTGGCGAACGAGGTTTTTTGGAAGCTGTCCCGCCAGTCCGCTCGGTGGCTGCTGACGAACAATGTCGGAGGCTGGCTCTATCGGGCGGCGACTCGCGCCGGGATCGATGCCTTACGCTCGGCGGCTCACCGCAAACGATATGAGCATGCGGCGGCATTGCACAACCAGGAGGGAGCGCTCGAGACCGGGCCACTTGACGACGTGCTCCGCAGAGAAGAAGCGGCGCGAGTGCGGGCGGTACTCCAATCCATGAAGCCCGCCCAAGCACAACTGCTGCTTATGCGCGGGAGCGGCGCCTCTTATAGGGAACTCGCGGACGCGCTGGAGGTCGCGATCGGAAGTGTAGGAACGCTGCTAAACCGCGCCGAGCTGGAATTTCGCAAGCGCTATTCGAAATTGGCGGAAAGAAAGGAAAAGCTATGAGCTGCTTGACAGACGATTTGCTGCACACGCGTATGGACGGCGAGCTTGGGGCTGCCGACTCGCACGAGGTCGACCAGCATTTACGCTGTTGTGCGGATTGCCACGCGAGATGGAGCAAACTTGCCGAGCAAACCGCGCAAGTCCGCGCCAGTCTGGATCAACTGGCTCCCCAAGGGGAAGCGGCGGCGATTGACCCGGCTCTTGCCTACAGCCGCTATCGCCAAGAATATGGTGGACGATTGCAGGCTTACCCGCAGTGGCTAAACCGCATCGCCGCCTGGAAACGCCCTCTCTGGAGCGGGGTCGCCGTGGCGTGCGCGATAGTGCTGGTGTTGAGTTTTGCGCCCGGCCGGAGTTGGGCTCAGAAGATCCTCGCCATGCTGCGCGTGCAGAAAGTAGCTGTGGTCCCGGTGGATGTATCTGCCTTAACCGCCGGCAGCCGGGGCAATGCACGCGAGAATCTAATCGCGCAATTTATTTCGGACAACGTGGTTGTCACCTTGGATCCCGGTAAGCCCAGTCCTGCACCGGACGCAGCGGCAGCGAGCGCAATGGCTGGATTCCCTGTCAGAACGCTCGATGAATTGGGATCACCCCAACGAATCCTCGTTTCCGGCGAAGGAGCATTTCATATGACCCTCGACCGGGACCGGATGCAGGCTGTTCTCGATCAGACTGGACGTTCCGATATTCAGATTCCTGCGGCGGTGGACGGCAGCACGGTTGCAGTCCACATCCCAAAGCTGGTGCGCTCCATGTATGGTAGCTGCCCCGAAAAGGGCGATCAGCCGCCAACGCGCGAGTCGGGCGGCGCGGTTCCTGGTCTGCCCGCTGGAAACTGCATCGATTTTATTCAGGTCCCGAGCCCCATCGTCAGTGTTCCGCCTTCGCTCAACCTCTCCGCCTTGGCGGAAGCCGGTCTTCAGGTTGCCGGCATGAGCGCCGCGGAAGCGCAGGCGTTTTGTCGAACCGTGGACTGGTCCTCAACACTCGTGATCCCGATTCCTGAAAGAGATAGTTCGCACCGAACTGTAAATGTTGAGGGCGTGAACGGCACGTTGATTGAAGCGAGTCCGCATGGCAACTTCTCAGGCCTATACACGCTGATCTGGGTGAAGAATGGCATTATTTACTCGCTCGGAGGAAACGGCAGCGCCAGCCGGGCTCTCGCCGCCGTACAATCACTAAATTGATTTGTGGGCGTTGTAAGCTCAAGCATTCGCGATCAGGAAGCGGAAACCTTACAACCGGAGCCATTGCCGACCGTGCCTCGCACCGAGCTGGCGATCTCGGCGCGTCGGCTGCGGAAAGTCTTCGAGGATAAGATCGCTGTTCGAGGCCTCACTCTGGACGTTCGCAGGGGGGAGGTCTTCGGCTTCTTGGGCCCTAATGGCGCCGGAAAGAGCACCTCGGTGAAGATGCTGCTGGATCTGGTAAAACCAAGTTCCGGCGATGCGGAGGTCCTTGGACGCCCAATCGGAGATCTGCAGGCCAAAGCCAGAATAGGCTTCCTCCCGGAGCATTTCCGCTTTTATGATTGGCTGACCGCAACCGAGCTCTTGCGTTTGCATGGCCGGCTCTATGACATTCCGCCCGAAGCGTTGCGGCATCGTGTACCGACTATGCTCGAAACCGTCGGGCTATCCCCGCACAGCAAAAAGCAACTGCGGCACTTCTCGAAAGGGATGCTGCAGCGAATCGGATTAGCCCAGTCGTTGATCAACGAACCCGACCTGCTGTTTCTGGACGAACCGACATCGGGGCTTGATCCAGTCGGCCGGAGGCTTGTTCGCGACATCATTAAATCCGAGCGGGAACGCGGTGCGACTGTCTTCCTCAACTCGCACCTGCTGAGCGAGGTTGAAGTCACTTGCGACCGCGTCGCATTCATCAAAGCGGGAGAAGTAATCGAGATCCGCGATATGAACAGCTTTGCCGAAGGCCGAAACGGCATTCGCGCGCGAGTGACCGGGATATCCGAGGACGTGTTGCTTGGGCTCCATGCGTTCGCCTCTTCTGTCCTTTGCGATAGCGAGCTATTGACCATGAACCTCAACGGCCCCGAGCTAGCGCCGCGCGTTTTGCGGTACTTGGTCGAACACGGCGTAGAAGTGTTCGAATTTACTCCCGTTCGGTTATCTCTCGAAGATCGCTTTCTTGAAATCCTGGGAGCCGATCACGGTCTATGACACACGCCTGGATCATGGCCGGCGTAACGTTTCGCGAAGCGGCGCGGAAGAAGATTCTCTGGATGGCTCTGGCCGCGGGTGTGGCGTTTCTTCTGCTCTTCTCTTTGGGACTTCACTTCCAGATGGAATCGTTTGAGGACAATCATGTCCGTGGCTTCGTTCGCAGGCAGGCCGTCAGCGGCATCCTGATGATGGGGTTCTACGCTATCGACTCGCTTGTTGTCGTCATGACAGTGTTGGCGTCGGTTGATACGTTGTCCGGCGAGATCGCCTCCGGCGCGATTCAGGCGATCGCAACCAAACCGGTAAGCCGGTGGGAAGTGCTGGCCGGTAAGTGGCTGGGGTTTTCCTTCATGTTGTCGCTGTATATCGCGCTCATGGTCATCGGGATCGACACGCTGGCGCACTTCATAACCGGCGTTGCAGCACGTCACATCCTCCGCGGGTTTGGCTTGATTTGGATGGAAAGCATGCTGCTCTTGTCAGTGACATTTTTCTTCGGCACCTGGTTTTCCACTCTCACCAACGGCGTGCTTACGCTTGGGCTTCACGGCCTGGCCTTTCTGGGAGGCTGGCTGGAACAGGCAGGAGCCTTGACGCACACGCCGAAGGCCGTAGATGTCGGAATTGTCGCGAGCATTCTGATGCCGAGCGAATCCCTTTGGCGCAGGGCCGTGTTCGAAATGCAGTCGCCGCTGACGACAGCTTTGAACTTCTCGCCCTTCAGCGGAGCGTCGGTGCCGAGCCCCCTCATGATCGGCTACGCGGCCCTTTATCTTGTGCTGTTTTTCTTCCTGGCAATTCAACGCCTTGAAAAACGCGATCTCTAAACCGGTGATGTCCCAATCCGCGCGCAAATTTCGGGCCTTTCTTGGGCGTGTTACCCGTTCTATATCATTTGGGCCGACCGATAGATCTCGGTTGGGTTCCATTCTTGTGGAATGGATCATGATAAAGGCTTGACTTTTTACCGTCAAGGCGTGCGTCTATTGAAAACGCTTAGCTCTAAGTAGAACGGGAGGTCACCGTGATTCGTTCTCTGCTCTCCCTGGTCACGCTTTCGGCGATGATGTTGGCCGCCCAAAGCACGACTTCAGACGAGCCCTTCACTCCAGAAACCGCAATCTCGCTCAGCCACGATCTGATGCGGGACGTGCGGCTGGGCAACGTTCAGCGCGCGATTATCAGCGACATTCAGCTCGAGATCGTGTTTATGGGCCTCAGCAGAATGGCCGAACTGAGCGCCAGCAGCGGCTCTGCTGCCGAGGCGCAGTCCACTGCCCAGCTCAGCGACTTACGCAACAAATTCACCCAGACAACGAAGGCCAAATCGGCTGGAAGACTTCCGAATGACCCGGCAGCCACAGCACCGCTTCTACCGCTCGCCGCGGACGTAGAGCTGGCGGCGCAAATCGGCGATCTCAAGAGCGCGAACGAGGCCGTTGGAAGATTCAGAGCCGCTGTCTTTAAGGTAGCCGAAGATCAATTCCAAAAGCGACGGGATGCCGATCGCGAGAGGCTCTCAGGACCGGCGCGCGACTACTCTGACCTTTAGAAATGAAATGAGGCGAGCCCTTACAGCCGGCGATGTGCAGACGGCTGAAGCGCTCGCCCCGAAGGTGCTCCAGCAGATCGAAGCAGGTATACTTCAGCGGCAGTTCCTTGGAGCCGACATTTACAACGCCTACGACGCGCTCGGGCGTGGCGCATTTCAAAGGGGAGATTATGAGGGCGCGGCTAGATTTCTACTGGAGGCAGCTAGCAAGACCACAGGTGGGCCGAATCTGAACATCAGCGGTACCAATCTCACCCTCGCAAGATGGCTGCTCGACAAGGGCTATGGGAATGCCGTGATCCAGTTCCTGACAACCTGCAAATCTTTCTGGAAATCGCCGGTTGTCGACCAGTGGATCGCTGAGATCAGAGGCGGACAAAAGCCTAGTTTCCTCCCCAACGTACGCTACCCCTCCTGACCGACCCACTTCTGAAATCGAAGCATAAGAGAGCCCGGTTCGCGCACCTATCGTTAATCGCACTGGCCTTCCGGTAATCGCATGTGCCCAGAACTGCTCGACGGACCCCCCTACCTGGAGCAACTGCTGCACTGTTCAATGCGGCTCGGCATACACAACCAAGCAGCAAGAAAACCCCGCAAAATACGACACCTGAGATATCTCTCGGCCTGGTGCTCCGCGACATCAACCTAGCTGCAGCGAACGACGTCGGTCGCTATTAGATCCACTACAGCCTGGGAGCCCACACACCCGATGGGAAGGCAGGCCCGACGATGGACGTACAAGTTCGAACATGATGCGCTCCTCGTCTCCGCGTAATTGAGCATGGTACTTTGAATGGAACTAAACTAAGTCCACAATGAAAACTCATCGGCCGAGGCTTACTTGCACGTGTAAACCGTAGCCTGCATCCCGAGCAAGAGCCGTACGGAAGAGCACCGGACTGCGCGGAATTGACAGGCCTCAGGCGTCTGGTCGGTATTACCAACCTATCTCTAAACCTGCTCTAACGCGTGTTCGAAATCGTTCAGGAGATCTCGCCAATCTTCGATTCCGAACGAGACCCGCACGAGGCCTTCCCCGATTCCCGCTTCGTCCAGGTCTTTTGCGCTCCAGGCGGAGTGAGTCGTACTGCGCGGATGACACGCGAGAGTCTCCACTCCCCCGAGCGATACTGCGTTGCGTGCCAATGAAAGATTACGGAGAAAATCGAAAGCAGCCCGCTTTCCACCCTTCAGATCGATTGAAGCCAGGCCTCCTGGAAAATCGCACTGCTCTTGGAAAATTCGGCTCTGCTCCTTGTCACCGAAGAGCGTCGGGTAATAGACCTTGCGAATTTTCGGATGCCGTGCCAGCTTTTCGGCGATGCGCTGCGCGTTCTTGCTCTGCCTGTTCATGCGAAGCGTTACCGTAGGCAGACGCGTGTCGAGGATCCAGCACTCGTCGGGCTGCAGGATATTGCCGAACAGACTGCGCTTACTGCGGATCTTCGTCATTAATCCCGTGTCTTTGGTCAGCGCAACACCGCCGATGATGTCGCTGTAACCCCCGAGGTACTTGGTCGCCGAGTAGATGGAGACGTCCGCGCCAAGTGCCAATGGATGTTGGAAGGCCGGACCCAGAAATGTGTTGTCGATCATCACAATCGGGCGTTCGTGAGAGGCGCTACCGTTGGTTCCCGGGGGTTCGAGTTTCGCTACCGTTTCGCAGGCCCGCCGGATGTCTGTCATCACGATCGTCGGATTCGCCGGAGTCTCTATCAAAACTACCTTCAGGTTCTTCGCTGTCCGAATCGCCTGATCGATCGCTTCGCTTTCGCCGGCAGTGACCGGAATGCCGCGAATTCCAAACGGCTGGAGGAAGCCTTGGATAAGGGTTTGGGTTCCGCCATAAATCGGAACTGTATACAGGATTGTGTCCCCGGGATTCAGGACCGCAAGCAGAGCTGTCATAATTGCCGCCATTCCGGAGTTGAACACGGCGGCGGCGGAAGCTCCAGGCTCGAGTGGGACGATCTGGTCTTCCAGAATCTGAGCGTTCGGATGATTAAACCGCGAATAGACCAAATCGACGTTTTCGCCGGGCGAGCGCTGTCCTCGGCCGCCCATCAGGTCGAAAGCGCGTTCTGCCGCTTCCGGACTCGAGAAAACATAGGTGGAACTACGGAACACCGCAGGACGGGCTGAGCCGACGGACAAACTGGGATCGAAACCGCGCGTCAACACGTCGGTGTCAGGACGGAGTTGGGCTAGTTGCTTGCTTTCTGCCAAGAGAGCAGACCTCCGCCTAGAGTGTAGCTCCAGACGAGCCTTGCTCGCTTACTATGAAGAAGCGAACCGAGAGACCTTCGGAACCTTAGCTTTGAGTTTGTTGTTTTTTTCTGAAGCTGCGAGACAGGGCCCTTTCGGGCGCCAGGGAGGTGTTGCTTCAGGGGTCTTTCTATGAGGTTAGTCTCGCTTTGGTGGGAGTTGCCTCCCTGGCTTACTTCCAATACTAGAATATGATTTTACGGAATGCAAGCGTTTTCTATACGTTTTTCAAAAGATTCTCTCGTATGCTGGTACGCCTAGCGCCCATCAGGAATTGAGAGATGAAGCTAACCATATTGGGATCAACGGGATCCATCGGTGTTAGCACGCTAGATGTGATCCGACAGAACTCGGATAAGTTCCAGGTACACGGGCTCGTAGCAGGGCGAAACGTGGAGCGTTTGTGCTCCCAAATTTTGGAATTCCGTCCACCCATTGCCGTTGTCGCCAATGAAGCGTCATTGGTCGCACTGAACGGTCATCTCGCAGAATCTGGTCTGCCACGCAATAAGTGGCCCCAGCTGATGTCCGGCGATAAAGCTCGTGTGTTGGCGGCAACCACGCCCGAAGTCAACTTCGTTATGTCGGCTATTGTTGGCGTTTCCGGGATCGAGGCCACTTACGCCGCCATCCGCGCCAAGAAGCGAATCGGGCTCGCAAATAAGGAGGTTCTGGTCGCTAGCGGACGCTTGGTTATGGAGGCCCTGCGCGAAACCGGAGCAGAGCTGATTCCGGTCGATAGTGAACACAACGGTGCCCATCAGTGCTTTCGCGCCGGGTCGAGGCAAGCGGTGACGCGCCTTTTATTGACAGCGTCGGGTGGTCCATTCCGCAACACTCCCGTGGAGGCACTCTGGAATGTCACGCCTGAGGAAGCCTTAAACCATCCGACCTGGAAAATGGGTCGTCGGATTACGATCGATTCGGCCACTCTCATGAACAAGGGGTTCGAAGTGATCGAAGCCTGCTGGCTCTTTGATCTAGCGCCTTCCAGCGTGGAGGTGATCGTTCACCCTCAATCGTCTATTCACGCCATGCTGGAGTATAACGACGGGAGCGTAATCGCGCAAATATCCGCGACGGACATGCGGATGCCAATTCAATACGCTTTGACCTACCCTGAACGTCACCGTGCGCCCGTTCCGCGGCTAGATTGGACACAACCACGCACCTGGAATTTTTCGGCCCCAGATCTTGAAAAGTTCAGGTTATTGAAACTCGCCTATCAGGCGCAGGAGCGCGGCGGGTCGGCCACCTGCACCCTGAACGCCGCCGATGAGATCGCAGTCGAAGCATTTCTCGATGGGCGAATTCCCTTCCCGGCAATTGCACTTGTCGTGGAAGAGACATTGTCCCGGCAACCCGTCAGGGAACCAAAAACCATCCCGGACGTAATCTCTATAGACCAGGAGTCGCGGGAGGTGGCACGCAGAGTGGTTGCTGAGTCGCCCTGGGCCAGTTATCAAGGGGCCCACGCGGCCAAAAGCTAAATGAGTCGTGGAGTTAGCTCGCGCGTCGAATGTAGTGGACTGTCGAATATAGTGGGGACTAAAGACCAGGAAGGTTAATGTAGGGCGTGGGGTTTCTTCAACCTGTATTTTGGGTCGTGATTCTGCTCGGAGTCATGATCATTATTCATGAGCTGGGGCATTTTTGGGCCGCCCTGGCGGTGGGCGTTAAGGTCGATACATTTAGCATCGGTTTTGGTCCGCGGCTGTTTGGGTTCCGGCGGGGGGAAACAGACTTCCGCGTCTCGGCTGTTCCCTTTGGCGGCTACGTCAAGATGGCCGGCGACCAATCCGAGTACGGGACGTATGTCCGCACCTCCGACCAAGCCGAAGACGAGCAGCCAGCCGAACTCGATCCCAGATCTCTCCAAGCGAAACCGCGCTGGCAACGCGCGATCGTGATCGTCGCCGGTCCGCTCATGAACGTCATTCTGGCGATTGCCATTGTGGCGGGCTTGTATATGTACGCGTATCCGAAGGAGCTAGACAGCACGAACCCGGTGATTACCTCTATCGCTCCTGGATCTCCCGCTGCAGCAGCCGGCTTAAAGGCGGGCGACCGGATCGTCGAGCTAGACAAGAAAAAGAACCCAAACTGGGATTTCGTGATGATGCAGGAAGCTCTCAACGCGAACCATCCCATTAGCGGAGTAGTGGAGCGGCAGGGCCAGCGCGTGCCTTTCACTGTTACGCCACGGATGGACCCGAAGGCTGGGATTGGCTCGGTGGGCTGGGGCGGCGAACAGAACATTCAGATCGGACAAGTTAGCCACGGCTCCCCGGCGGCCCAAGCAGGTCTGAAGCCCGGTGACCTATTCGTTAGCGTGAACGGAAAAGCAGTAGTATCGCCGGTAACGGTTCAACAAGCCGTATTCCACTCTCACGGTAAGCCGGTCGATTTTCAGGTGATGCGCGACGGCCATATTGTCTCGATGACCGTTACGCCGAGAGCCACCAGTAATTCGAGTAAGCCGTTTCTGATTGGAATCGGTTTCCAGATGCCGGTCCAGTTCGTAAAGCTTGGATTTGGACCTGCCCTCGCGCAGTCTCTGCGATTTAATCGTGAGAACGCGCTGATGGTGTTCCAAGTCTTGGAAGGAATCATTGAGCGGCGTGTTTCTCCCCGCTCCTTATCAGGTCCCATCGGGATCGCTCAGATGTCTAGCGAAGCGGCGCAAGCCGGCGCTTGGAATTATCTCTTCCTCATGGCTTTCCTCAGCCTGCAACTGGCTATTTTCAATCTTCTTCCGATTCCTATCCTGGACGGCGGCACCTTATTGATGCTGATTATCGAAATGCTCCTCCAGCGCGAGGTGAGCCTCCACGTCAAAGAGACAATCTTTAAAGTCGGATTCGTATTCTTGATGATGGTTGTGGTGTTCGTGATTTACAACGACATCAGCCGCATTCTCACGCAGAGCTGATTGCGAAGATTAGCCCGAGGATGACTGGCCACTGCCACCGCCGAAAATGCGGTGGAAGAACGCCTTCCAGTGCCATTGCGGCTCCTGGCATTCCGGAGCGGGCGCGTACATGATAGTGTTTGATCCGCGCTGAACGGCCAACGACTGCAGCTCCGCTCCATTGGCCTTTACATTGACGGTCACGAAGCTCTTGCATCCATCCACGTTGGCTACGGTCCAGAGAGAGGTCGCCTTCGCCTCCGGACCCCAATCCCGCAGAAAACGCTCATAGTCGTAGTTTGTGCAAGGCTTCGCGACAGTGCAGCCCCAATCGCTATACGCAGCCGGATAATTATGTGCGTTCACTTGAGCTAGAAACTGCTTTACCGATTGCGTTTCCGAGTAGTTGTGAAACACCAGATAGAAAATCCAACAAACGATAGCGAGACCCAGGCATCCGAGAATAATCCACTTGATGACGCGATTACGTCGCTCCTCGCTCACGCCATATTGCTGAAGGTAATCGCCCATCCGCTCGTGTCCTACTTCGGCGGGTACGCTTTATCGTAAGCTGCCGTGGCTTCCGCGGTGAGGTCCAGCGCCGGCTTGAAATAAAGGGTCGTGCTGACGTCGACCACAACATCCAGCCCGCGGGCTTCCGCGATCTTTCTTATCACGTCACTCATTTCTCGGCCGACACGACCGAGAATATCCTGCCGGTCGGCGTTCACGTCACTCTGTAGATCGTCGGTTAGCCGTTGCAGTTGCTTCTGTTTTTCCGTCCCGGTTTGCCTCAGCTCCGCCTCCTTCTCAGGCGCAAGGCTGGGCGCCCTCAATTGCTGATCGATGTCCTGAAGTACGCGCTGAAGGTTCTCAACCGCTTGCTGCCGCGGTTGATACTTGGCCTGCAAAGCAGCCTGCGCCTTCTTGATTTCAGCCGTATCGGAAACCGCTTTTTGCAAATTGACGATCCCGACGTGTGCCGGAGGAATGGCCGGGGTTGTTGACTGGGCGCTCGCAAGGGCGGCCATGATAGCCAGGAGCGACACGCTCCGCAAACTCAAAAACATTACTTTCTGAACTCCTGTGGTGTGATCAATGGACGTTCGCCTCGCATATACGCCGGACGTCCGTCTCAAAGCTCGGTAGAGATTCTGGGCAAAGATAACGGTAACATTCACAGCTTACACTTTTCGATCGGAGCCATAGCCGAATCGAGATCATACGGACGGCTGTATGCGTCCTGTTCGGTCGATGAACAATCTCCGGCCCCGCCAGCGAACTCCCCTTCCGGCATAGGACGCCATCCAAATCGCGAACGAGTACAGATCCCATACCGGAGCCAGCCAGAAGAACCGTGCCACGATATAACTGCGGAGCACTAGCGCACCTGCGAGAATTGCGGTTGTCCAGCGCAACAGGATCAGCAAGAGAGCCGGAACATACGCTCCAGTGATCAGGCCCAGGAGAATCCAGAGACCCGTTTGGGCAATGGGCAGACCCGCATACGCTTTCCCTTTTGAGACCCGAATGGTTCGGGCCCACCGGATCTGATGCCACCATACGCCCGCCCACGTTGAATCGCCGAGGGAGGTTTCGACCGTGTAGGTGGAAAGCACCGCGCGCTTCCCCAGAGCCGTGATTCGTTTCGCAAGCTGGTAATCATCTGCGAGATAGTCCGCGATCGCTGCGAATCCGCCGGCGCGCTTCAAATCGTCCGCGCGGAAGACCAAAGTCGAGCCCAGTCCAAACTCGCGCACTCCCAAGAGCGGAGCAACAAATGTGCTCGGCATGAATTCCGTCGCGATACCGAGCGCCTCCCAGCCCGCCGCAAGAGTGTGGGCCTCGGCCCGATAGGGACAAGTTACTAGTCCGGCTTCTGGGTCAGCTAGCGGAGCGATAATTTCGCGGAGATAATTCGAATCTACTCTGATATCGCTATCGTTCACAACCCATACCGGGTTCCGCGCATGTTTTGAAAGCTCGATCAGAACGCCGACTTTGCCGTTTCGAGCAGGAGTGGCGCCGGCAATCAGTCGGATGGATGAATCCGGGAATTCACGCTGAAGCCGCCGCACTTCATCGGCTGCCGGATCCGAGGAATCGCTTACGCCAAACAGAATTTCAAACTCCGAGTAATCCTGCTGAATCTGCGACACGAACGCGTCGTGCGTATTGGGATCAAGGCCGCACAGCGGTTTCAGAACTGATACGGCCGGCTGGAAGGCGCCCTCCCGCGGCGATTTACTATTTGCTCTGCGCTTCGCCGCATGTTGGCCGCTCGCGAAGATAGCCAGGATCTGGTAGGCGAGCGGCGGCAGGAAGATAAGCCAGAATAGGTGCAACGCGGCTTAACGAGCCAGCATAAGCACGCCACCGAGAATAAGCAGCGCGCCCGCGGTGCGGCGCTTGCCGACCGCTTCGTGCAAAACCAGTTTTGCGAGAGCTGTCTCGAGCGCGATCGTTGCCGCCGAAGCAGGCACGGCAAAGCTGAGCGGAGCCGTTTGCACAAGAGCCATAAACGCGAAAAACGAGATGGCCATGCAAACGATTGAGAGCAGGAGATAGCGCCGAACGGCGATCATGCCTAGCAATCGTGCCAGCCCGCGAGCATCCACGCGCTGCTCCCCGCTGCGCTTCATCTCATAACTCTGCAGCAGGTCAGCCATCACTGTGCAGGACACAATGATCCCGAGCAACAGCCACTTCATTTGCCGCTCTCTCGCATGTCCGTCTGACGCGCAGTCGTTCCCACGATCGCGACGCCGGTGAAGATCAGTAGAGTACCGATCCAGTGCTTTGAGCTGACGGATTCATCCAGGAACACTTTTCCAAAAACCGCCGCGAGCACGTAGCCGACACCGGTAAGCGGAAGAGCAAAGCTCAGATCGGCCCAGCTCATGAGTGCCATACGAGTTAGCAGCCAGAGAATCAATAGAACAATTCCCGCAGCCACGAATGGGCTCATAATGGCGCGAACGTAAGCGAACGGATTTAGTCCTACTGCCTCGCTCGAATGTTTCATTCCCCACGCAAGAAACAGGTTACCCACCGCATTAAAAATGACAACAGCCAAAGTGAGAAGGAAGGTCTGGAGCTTCGATCGGCTCAGCCTCAGCGCCGGCACCTGAATGGCGACAGTAGACACCTGCAGTGAAATGTCTTCGTTCGTCATCAATCGCCAGCGCTCGCTACGGCTGCACGCTCTTTCTGCTGATTGTGCTCTTTAACAAACTGCTTGCGCTTCGAACGCAACGCAAGGTATTCACGAGCTTCTTTGTAGAGCCGCCGCCGCTCCGCGCCGTCGAAGATTGCCTTTCCGATAAGACGAAGCGCTACTCTTGGCCGGAAATAAAACTCTCCGTAGAACCGTTCCACCCAGTCCACGAGCTCCGCGCGGTCGAGCCCCGGATATTGATAATTCGGAAGCTGGTGGCCTGCTTCGTCGGTCATGACCTCATCAATCGTGATGAGCCCGTTCTTCTTGATGTGGTCGTAGTATTCCGTACCCGGAAAGGCGTGGCCGATCGAGACCTGGATGGTTTCGACGTCAAGCTCTTTGGCAAAGTCGATACTCTTCCGGATAGTCTCGCGCGTTTCACCCGGCAAGCCGACGATAAAGTCACCGTGAATCGTCAAGCCCAACTTCTTGCAGTTTGCAGTGAATCGGCGCGCCATGTCGATCGTCGCGCCTTTCTTGATGTTCTTCAGAATCTGCTGATCGCCCGATTCGTAGCCGACGATCAGAAGGCGGCATCCGGCATCCTTCATGGCCTTCAGCGTGTCGTAATCGGTTGTCACGCGCGACGTGCAGCTCCAGGTGAAATTCAGCTTCTTTAGCTTGGAGCAAAGCTCGATGGTGCGCGCCTTTTGGTAGTTGAAAGTATCGTCGTCGAAGAAAATCTCCTTGAGGCCCGGGAAGTTTTCAAGAGTCCAGCGGCACTCGTTCACGATATCGTCGGAGGAACGCAACCGCCACCGGTGTCCCGAATGCGTTTGCGGCCACAGACAGAACGTACACTGTGCCGGACAGCCACGGGTCGTATAGAACGAAATGTAGGGATTCAGGAGAAAAGGAACGTTATAGCGCCGGAAATCCAGGTCGCGTTTGTAAACCTTCGTGACCCAGGGCAGCGCGTCCAAGTCCTCGATCACCGGAGCTTCCGGATTGTGTTGAAATCCCCCGTTCTTGCGAAAAACTACACTCGGGATCTCTTCGAGCGGCTTGCCCATCGCGAAGTCGCGGATCGGATAGTCAAACTCACGCTTCACCACGAAGTCAATCGCCTTCGAAGCTCGTAGCGATTTCTCCGGCTCTATCGTAACCGGCGGCCCAACGAAGGCAACCTTCAACTTTGGGTTGACATCTTTCATCATCTCCGCGATCTTCACATCTACCGTGAAGCCCGGCGTCGATGTGAAAAGCACCAACAGCTCAAAATCCGAGGCCATTACCACGGTTTGGTCAATGGAAACCTTATGAGGGGGAGCGTCAAGAACCTTGCTGTCCGGAATAAGTCCGGCCGGATAGCAGATCCACACGGGGTACCAGTAAGACTCGATCTCGCGAGCGGCAGGCCAGCGGGATCCCGCGCCCCCATCGAACCCCTCAAATGAGGGTGGGTTTAGAAAAAGCGTTCTCATGGACTCCTGTTGAGCGTTACCCTTTATGGTAGTTTGTTTTAGCTCTTATCCTCAACGATACATCGTCCGCCGGGTGCTACCCCCCGGTCCAAAGGTGGATAGATGCATCGGGTGGGGATGATACCTAATTGGCCAACGCCAGCTTGCCCGAACCAGGCGCACCAGCTTCATCCCTTTCGACGGAGCCAGACTTGGAATAGTTGACGTTGAGTTCGACCCGTCCGACGATCCGAGTGTCGATGGTACTTCTCATGTGATCGGGAACAGGAGTTCCGTCGCAAACCGAGTACGCCTGCTCGAACTCCACTTTCTTGAAGAAGATACTGGGATTTTTCACCAGCCGGCCCTTTTCGTAGACCGGTAGATGCTTTTCGGCTCCCAGCCAAAGCTCACCCTTGAACAGTCCTGCTCGCTTCTGTCGCGGCGAGACCTGAAAGACATCGACGCGTGCTCCATCGTCAGTCTCACGCTCGCCTTTGAATTTGAACTTGTAATTAGCCGGAACCAAGGCCAGCTTCGGATCGTTCTGAACCTGCTTCTCCGCTTCGAGATAGCGGGCAATCACCTGATTCTTGACGGCATCATCTCCCTGAAATCCGAGCACCCGAAACGTGACCTGGCCCACTCTGGATATGCTACGCAGCACGTGAAGCCGGCCCTGTTTTCGCAGCTTGGGAATTGAAGCGCTGATTTCAAGCTCCATCGACCCTTGCTGCTTGTTCGCTGCCTGAGCGGACCAAGCCGCGAGATAGTCATTCAGAATGGCTCCAGCACTGCTACCCAACTCACTGTCCAGCTCGGTTGCGGCAAGAGGCGCGAGGCCAAACGACAGCGCCAATAAGACGACCGACAGCGCCAAGCGTCTATTTATCAATTCGGTATTCACACGTTCGTCGGGAAGATCTCAGAGCAGGGACGCACCACGGATGAGGCAATTCCTGCCAATTTACCAGATCGGCTGAAATCCGTCCCGGCTTCTTTTATGTACAGCGCTTAGATGACGCTGGCCGCTTTCCAGGTTGCATTCATGCGATCCGTGGAACGGAAAGGACGCTCCTTACCAATGCTGGCGAAAATTCCCGGATAGTGCCGGACTAGTAATGTAGAAGGATTGACTCGGACCCACTCCTGAGTGTGAACCCTACCCATGCGCCGCGATTATCACAATTGGTACAGTCATCGACTTGGCCGGAATATGGAGCTCTTGGCCTATGGCCATGCCGGACAGCCGATCCTGGTGTTCCCCACCTCGCGGGGCAGGTTCTTCGAATACGAAAACGCAGGCATGATTCACGCGGTTTGGCAGAAGATCGAAGCGGGGCAGCTTCAGTTCTTCTGCGTCGACAGTTTCGACGGAGAAAGCTGGTACAACCGTGGCGTCCATCCGCATGATCGGGTGATGCGGCACAACGCGTACGAGACCTACATCCTGTTTGAGGTTGTCCCGCTGATCAAAGGAGTGAATGGGGCGCAGCAGATTTGTGTAACCGGTTGTAGCTTGGGCGCTTATCATGCCTTCAACTTCGCCATGCGACATCCGGATGTGGCTTCGTGCTGCGTCTCGATGAGCGGCTGCTTCGAGATGAAATCGTTCATGGACGGTTACTATGACAACGATTTCTATTTCAATAATCCGGTCGATTACCTGCCCAATATGAGTGATGGTTGGTTTCTAGACCACTACCGGCAAATGAGGATCGTATTGGCAGCAGGAGACCACGATATCTGTCTGGGCGAGAACTTCCGTGTGGCGGATATATTAGGGCGAAAACGCATCCCGCACTGGCTCGATGTATGGACGGGAGGCGAGCGCCACGACTGGCCGCTGTGGCAACGCATGGCGGTAAAATTCTTCTAACCTAGGTACAAAGAAAGTACGAGGAAGCAATGCGGAAGATCGGAATCATCTACGGCATGGAAAGTTCTTTCCCGCCGGCTCTCGTGGACCGCATTAACAGCAAAGCTGTTCCCGGAGTCATTGCGGAGCACATCCGGATCGGCGGAGTAAAGATGGCCGAGCCATCTGGCTATCGCCTGATTATCGACCGCATTTCTCACGATATCGAGTTCTATCGCGCCTACCTGAAGAATGCTGTTCTGACCGGCACGATCGTCATCAACAACCCGTTTTGGTGGAGCGCCGACGACAAGTTTTTTAATTACGCTTTGGCCAGCCAGCTTGGCGTGGCCATACCACACACGGTGGTTCTTCCGCACAAAGAGCATCCCTCCGGAACCACGGCCCAATCGATGCGAAATCTCGCCTTCCCGTTAAATTGGGACGAAATCTTCGAGTACATCGGCTTCCCGGCATTTCTCAAACCATTTAGCGGGGGTGGCTGGAAGCATGTATACAAGGTCAATTCCCGCCAGGAGTTCTTCGCCGCTTACGACCAAACCGGCTCCTTATGCATGACGTTGCAATCCGCAGTGGATTTCGACGAATACTTCCGTTGCTACGTTATTGGGCAGGAGAAGGTCCGGGTGATGAAGTACGATCCGAGACAGCCGCATCATCTCCGCTACGTGAAGGACAGTCGAGCCAGTTCGCAGGAACTGCATGAACGCGTCGTCAGGGATTGCCTGACCTTGTGCCGCGCTCTCGGCTACGACTTCAACACCGTCGAATTCGCGGTTCAAAAGGGCGTGCCCTATGCTATCGATTTCCTAAACCCGGCTCCCGATGCAGACCTTTACTCGGTCGGTGAAGAAAATTTCCACTGGGTAGTGGACAGTGTGGCCCAGCTAGCGCTCGATAAGGCTCTCAGCGACCAGGAGATGAACACGCACTTCCACTGGAGCCACTATTTGGGCCACGCATCGAAGCACGCGGCGGCGCTTTCCTAGCTCGCGTTCAGTTTCAATAAATAGAGAAGCGATGAGACCGAGTTTCACCTTAGGCATCGAAGAAGAGTATCAGACTATCGATCCCGAGACCCGCGATCTTCGGTCGCACATTGACGCGGAGATCATCTCTAAAGGCAAGACCCTTCTGAAAGAAGCCGTAAAGGCTGAAATGCATCAGTCGGTCGTCGAGGTGGGAACTGGTATTTGCAAGGACATCAAGGAAGCCTCGGTCGAGCTTAAAGCGCTTCGTTGTCAGATCTGCGATCTGGCGAAGGCAAACGGCCTCCGATTAGCATCCGCCGGAACGCATCCCTTCGCCGATTGGCGAAAACAGGATATCTACCCGGACGAGAGATACGAAATCATTGTGCAGGATCTGAAGATGGTCGCCCGCGCGAATCTCATCTTCGGCTTGCACGTCCACGTCGGAGTCGAAGACCGCGAAACATCCATGCATTTGATGAATGCGGCCCGCTATTTCCTGCCGCATATTCTTGCTCTCTCCACGAATTCGCCTTTCTGGCTGAGCATGGATACCGGCTTGAAATCGTATCGCTGCAAAGTGTTCGATAAGTTCCCGCGCACCAACATCCCGGATTATTTCGCAAGCTGGGGCGAGTACGAAAGTTTCGTCAATCTGCTGGTAAGAACGAATTGCATCGACAACGCGAAAAAGATCTGGTGGGATATTCGCCCTCATCCGCATTTCCCTACCCTCGAATTTCGTATCTGCGACGTGCCGATGCGCGCGGACGAAACCATCGCGATCGCGGCGCTAATTCAGGCAACCATCGCAAAATTGTACAAGTTACATGCCGCCAATCAAGGCTTTCGGCTGTATCGCCGGGCCCTAATTATGGAGAACAAGTGGCGCGCGGCTCGTTACGGGCTCGACGGCAAGCTGATTGACTTCGGCAAACAGATCGAAGTACCGGTCCGGGATCTTATTTACGAATATCTTGACTTCGTGGACGACGTCGTGGATGAGCTCGGTTCGCGCGACGAAATCAACTACATTCACCGTATCCTGGAGAATGGAACAGGAGCCGACCGGCAACTACGTATTTTTCAGGAAACAGGGGATTTCACCAAAGTTGTGGACTATATCGTCTATGAAACCGAGGCTGGCCTTAAAGAAGTCATCGGCGCCGGCGCGACAAAATGACAGATTTAAATAACAGGTCGTTCGATCCAGAGCTGAGACCGGGAGCGCACAACGCCGTTTTTGTGTGCCTGAAGGTGCAGCCGTCTGAAAAGGTGACGCTGATCACTGACCATGCGTGCGAAGAGATCGCCGCTAGCATTATCTCGGAGCTGAACGGGTCCGGTTGCACTTACAAGAGCCTCGTGTTGGAGGATCTGGCGGCGCGGCCTCTGGTTGATATGCCGCGCGAAATTCTGGCTGACATGGAAACGAGCCAGGTTAGTATCTTCGCGGTTCAGGCACAGGAAAACGAGCTGCGCACGCGCATGCAGATGTGCGAGGTAGTCAACCGCAAGAAGCTGCGTCATGCCCACATGGTCAACATTGAGAAGAAGATCATGCTCGAAGGCATGCGGGCCGACTTCAACAGGGTGGATGACCTCACTCTTCGCGTGATGAACATCGTCAATAAGGCTCAGACGATCCGCGCGACTACTTCCGCTGGAACTGAGATTCGAGCGAGCCTGACCTCCGCGTACAAATGGATCAAAACTAGCGGAATCATCAGCCCCGAGAAGTGGGGGAACCTACCGGGTGGCGAAACCTTCACTTCTCCGCTAGAAGTGAACGGCACTTTCGTTGTGGATGGCGTAGTGGGCGATTACCTGTGTGCCAAGTTCGGCGATTTGAAAAAGACACCGCTGACTCTCCAGGTGGCCGCCAATCGGCTCATCGAGGCGCATTCCGAAAACAAAGAGCTGGAAAGGGAGTTCTGGGACTACACGCATCGCGACCAGAATAGTGATCGTGTCGGCGAATTCGCCATCGGCACAAATCTGGCCTGCACGCACGTGGTCGGGAACATCCTTCAGGATGAAAAGATCCCCGGTGTCCACATGGCCTTCGGCGATCCCTATGGCGCCCACACTGGAGCGCAGTGGACGTCAACTACTCACATTGATGTTGTCGGCCGCAATTTCAATATCTGGGCAGATGATCAACAGATCATGAGCGCGGGCCAGTTCCTGATATAGTCACACGTCAGCGTGATACCCGAGTTACGGAAGCGATTCAACGAGCGCTGGAATCCGCAACTGTATTCCGAGCTTTTGCGGCGTTTAGAGCAGGATTCCGGTACTCACATCAGCTTCCGCTGCAGCGAAACGCCCATTTTTCTTCCGGACGCGCTGTTGAGCAAGATGGCGCGCTACGGGCAGGAACTATATCAACAACTCGAAGAAAATTCGGGATACATCCAAGCGTCCGACGCGGCCATCCCTCCGCGCTTTCGAGTTCCGAATGAAACCGCGCATCCTCTCTTCTTGCAAGCGGATTTCGGCCTCGTCCGCGCGCCCGATGGAATTCTAGAGCCCAAGCTGGTCGAGATCCAAGGCTTCCCCTCCATTTACGGGTTCCAGGCCCTGCTCGCGAGCACATATCATCACGTGTATCGATTAACCGATCTCGATAGCCGGATGACGCCTTTTTTGGATGGGCTCGACGAGACGAGCTATTGGGAGTTATTGCGGCGCGTCATCTTGAACGGCCATGCACCGGAACAAGTGGTGCTGCTCGAAATCGAACCCTACGAACAAAAGACTCTTCCGGATTTCCTGTTTACGCAAAAGCGCCTTGGGATCCCGATTGCCTGTATCACGCAAGTAGAAAGGCGCGGTCGAAAGCTGTACTTCAACGGCGTCGAGATCAAGCGGATTTACAACCGTGTGATTGTGGACGAGCTGATTCGCAAGAACATCCGGCCTTCGTTTCAGCTCACGGAAGATCTCGACCTCGAATGGGCGGGCCATCCCAACTGGTTCTTCCGCATCAGCAAATTTTCGTTGCCCTGGTTCCGGCATCCATGCGTGCCGGAGACCTGGTTTCTCGATCGTCTTGATAAGCTCCCTGATGATCTCGGCAATTACGTGTTGAAGCCGCTTTACTCATTCGCCGGCCTCGGCGTCAGCATCGGTCCCACCAAAGAAGAGATCGAAGCCATTCCCGAGAACCGGCGCCCCGATTTCATCCTGCAGCGAAAGATGAACTTCGTCCCGACTATCGAGACCCCGAGCGGTCCAACGAAAATCGAGGTTCGGGTCATGTACGTTTGGGACGGAACGCTAAAGCCGGTAACGACGGTGCTGCGTAGTGGCAGAGGCAAGATGATGGGAGTAGACTTCAACAAGAATCTGGATTGGGTCGGCGCCTCGGCTGGATTTTGCATCCCCCAGCAGTAACGGGCCGCCTGCCAGGGCATCACACAGCAGTAGCAAATAGGAGAACCGGCATGGCTACGGATCCGCGCGCGGGTAAACCCGCCGATCCTTCAATGCTCGTGAATCTACCGCGATTGATCGCGAGTTACTACACCATTAAGGCCGATCCTGCAGAGAAGACGCAACGTGTGGCTTTCGGAACGTCCGGCCATCGAGGTTCTTCCTTTAGCGCTGGATTTAACGAGAACCAGATTCTTGCCATTACGCAGGCCATCTGCCGTTATCGCCAGGAGCAAGGCGCGACCGGGCCCCTGTTTCTGGGCATGGATACGCACGCGCTTTCAGAGCCCGCCTTCATGTCCGCCCTGGAGGTGCTGGCTGCGAACGGCATCGATGTAATGATCGACGATGCGGGCGGCTACACGCCGACTCCATCACTCTCACACGCAATTCTTACCCATAATCGTGATCGCAAAGACAAGCTCGCGGACGGCATTGTCATCACGCCTTCGCATAATCCGCCTGAAGATGGCGGCTTCAAGTACAATCCTCCATCCGGCGGTCCAGCCGATACCACCGCAACCAAATGGATTGAGGACCATGCGAATGAACTCATGGCCGCTGGTTTGAACGGCGTGGCCCGAATGCCCTTCGAGCGCGCACTGCGCGCCTCGACCACTTATCGCTATGACTACGTAGCGAATTACGTCAACAACCTTGGCGCTGTTATAGATTTCAACGCAATCACCAGCGCGCGACTGAATCTCGCGGTGGACCCGCTGGGCGGCGCCGGAGTCGCCTATTGGCCGCGAATCGCCGAGCGGTATCGCCTCGATCTTGCGGTGCTCAATACCAACGTCGATCCGACTTTCCGATTTATGACCCTCGATTGGGACGGAAAGATTCGCATGGACTGCTCTTCACCATACGCAATGGCCAGCCTGATCGGATTGAAGGACAAATACGATGTTGCTTTCGCTTGCGATACCGATCACGATAGGCATGGCATCGTCACTCGGAGCGCGGGCTTACTGAATCCCAATCACTATCTGGCGGTTGCCATTGACTATCTTTTCCGCAACCGTCCCGAGTGGAGACATGATGCCGGTGTTGGCAAGACCCTCGTCAGCAGCAGCATTATCGATCGCGTAGCCGCCGATCTCAAACGACGCCTCTATGAGGTCCCCGTCGGATTTAAGTGGTTTGTGGATGGTCTGCTCGATGGCTCGCTCGGCTTCGGTGGCGAAGAGAGCGCAGGCGCGTCCTTCCTCAGACGCGATGGCGGTGCTTGGAGCACGGACAAGGACGGTTTGATTCTGGCTCTGCTCTCGGCCGAGATCACCGCAAAAACCGGCAAGGATCCCGGCGAGAAATATCGTGACCTCACGAGCCGGTTTGGCGACCCCGTATATGAGCGGATCGACGCGCCCGCATCACCGGAAGAAAAAGCGGTTCTCGCGAAGCTGTCGCCGGAACAAGTTTCTGCGAAGGAACTCGCAGGAGAGCCGATCAAAGCTATGTTGACGAGCGCGCCCGGCAATGGAGGGCCGCTCGGCGGATTGAAAGTTATGACTGAAAACGGCTGGTTTGCCGCGCGGCCTTCCGGTACAGAGAATGTATATAAAATCTATGCAGAAAGTTTCCTTGGCAAAGAGCATTTGCACCGCCTTCAGAAGGAAGCGCGAGCTCTAATTTCGCGCACTTTCCAAACCGTTGCAGCGGCCAGCTGATCCGGTTTCGGAAGCCACTCTTTCTCGCCCTTCGGTTGCTACACTTCTGGATTGAAGCGCAGCATTCTCACCAGACGGACCCTTCTCGGTCTTCTCGGAGTTCCCGTCGTACACGCCTTCGGGCAGGGTGTTTCTACCCGCGCCGTCAAACCTCAGCCGCGTGGAAAATTTTCCGGCCTTCCTTTCCATGCCTGCTTCACTGATATCGGCGCTCAGGCGGGATTGCATGCGCCGCTGATCTACGGACCCGAAGACCACAAGACCTACATCATTGAAACGGTCGGGTGCGGATGCGCGTTCATCGACTACGATAACGACGGCTGGTTGGATGTGTTCTTGCTCAGCGGCACCCGCGAGGATGGCCCGCCCCCGGGCGCAACGAACCGGCTTTACAAGAATAATCGCGACGGTACCTTCACCGATGTGACCGAAAAATCCGGCTTAGCGCATACCGGATGGGCTTCCGCCGTAGCAATCGGCGACTATAACAACGACGGTTTTGAAGACTTGTTTGTCACCTACTACGGCCAGAATATTTTCTACCGCAATAACGGTGACGGCACCTTCACCGATGTCACCAAAGATGCCGGCTTGCTGCACGAAGGCACCAAGTGGGGCGCCGGCTGCACATTTGTCGATTATGATCGCGACGGCAAACTCGACCTCTTCGTATCAAACTACTGTGTCTTCGATAAGAATCGAGTTCCTAAACCCGGAGAAAGCAGTTTCTGTAATTGGAAGGGAATTCCGGTAAACTGCGGGCCGCGCGGCCTGCCGCCAGGCGATCTGGTGTTGTATCACAACAACGGCGACGGCACATTCACCAACGTGACCGAGAAATCGGGGGTTGGCAAATCAAAAGGTAGCTACTGCATGACTTCAGTTGCCGCCGATTTCGACAATGACGGCTGGCCCGACATCTACGTGGCCTGCGATTCCACCCCGAGCTTTCTGCTCAAGAACAATCACGACGGCACCTTCACCGATATCGGCCTGGAGAGTGGCGTGGCGCTTAACGAAGACGGCATGGAACAGGCCGGGATGGGGTTAGGTATCGGCGACTACAACCTCGACGGCAGTCTTGACATCCTGAAGACTCATTTCGCTGATGACACCGCCGTGCTTTACCGCAATGACGGCAAAGGCAATTTCGAAGATGTAACAAACTCCGCGGGGTTAGGAGTGGAGACTCGTTTTATCAGTTGGGGAGCGGGAATGTTCGATCTCGACAATGACGGCTACCCGGACCTCTTCTGGGTCACAGGCAGCGTCTACCCGGAGATCGAGAAGGCCCTGCCGAACTATCCGTTCAAGAGCCCGCGCATCGTTTTCAGAAATCTGAGAAACGGAAAATTTGAAGAATTACTGGACCAGGCAGGTCCAGGGATCGCTGCCCCACACGCGAGCCGCGGCGCCGCCTTCGGCGATTTCGATAATGATGGGGATATCGACATTCTGGTGATGAACCTTAACGAGCCGCCATCGCTTTTACGAAATGACATGAGCGGCAGTGATCATTGGCTGAAAGTGAAACTCGTCGGCACGAAATCGAACCGTAGCGGCATCGGCGCTCGCGTCACCGCCCGTTACGGCGGAAAACTCCAAGTGCAGGAAGTGCTCAGTCAGGCCAGTTTCTACTCAGCGAACGATTTGCGACTCCACTTCGGCCTTGGCGCTGTGGATAAACTCGATCTTGATGTGCGTTGGCCGAATGGTGGCGTTGAACATTTCAAAGAAGTCGCCGCTGATCATTTGGTCACCATCCGCGAGGGAGGTGGCATTATCAAGACAGAAGCGTTCCGGAAACATTCCAAAGCAGGCGCCTAGCTAGAGACTTACCACCTTAGCCGCTCCAATCCCATCACCTCGGCCGCACCGCCTCCAATGCTTGCGCGAGACGTTCCAGATCCGTCTCGTCGTTGTAGACGTGAGGGGAAACGCGCAACATGCTGCCTCGAAGTGATACGTGAATGTGGCGGTCAGCGAGTTGTGCAAGGCACGACTCGATATCAAAGTTGGGAGGCGCCTTCAGACCAAACAGATTCGCCGCCCGCTCGCTCTCATCGGCTACCTCGAATCCCATCTCGCGAACGCGGACGACAAAACCCCGTTCGATACTGAACAAATATCTGCGGATGCGCTCGGGACGCCATTGCAACAGCAGCGCAGCCGCTGCCTCCAGCATTCGAATCAACACCGGGTTTGCTCGCAGGCTCGCGTCGAAGCGCCGCATTCCTTCCACATAGCGATCCTCGTACTCCACCAGGCCGCTGAATTTCTCGCTTCCCTGCCGCATCAACCAGCTCTGTTCCAGCGGACAGCCCGACGCGAAACGCTCGCCCAGAACCATGAAACCCAACCCGTAGTTGCACAACATCGCCTTGTAGCTGTGCACCACAAGGGCATCAGGCCGGATCTGCTCCAAGTCGAGTGGCATGGCGCCGACCGTCTGCGTGCCATCGATGACGAAGGCTGCGCCCACTTTTCGACAGGTCTCGCCAATATGCGCCAAATCGAAGAGGGTCCCGTCGGTCCAGTGCGCCTGCTCTACGCTCACCAAAGCGGTACCGCAGTCAATAGCTTGAATTACGGCCTCGTTCCACCGTGCCGCTCGGCTTTCTCCCGGACGCGCCGATGACCAGGGTGCGTCCGGCGCATCGACAGTACGTATTTGTACCCCCCGCGCGCGCCATTCGCGCCAGGGATACACGTTGCTCGGAAACTGATCGCCGAGCAAAACCACATTTTGCCCGCGGCGCACACTCAAATTCTTGGCAATGCTCGCCATACCATAGGACACAGAAGTTACAAATGCCACACTCTCGGCCTTTGCGTTAACGAGTTGCGCGCATAGCTTGCGTGCACGCTCGGCAGGCTCAAAGAAATCCACCGGCGTAATGTTGCCGGGAAAACTGCGATCTACAAGCGCTTCCACGCCAGCTTGCTGCACCCGCACGGGCAGAGGTCCCATATAAGCACTGTTCAGGTAGCAGTGGCCATCCGGAAGAGAAAACATGGCTCGCTGACAAGTTAGGGGTGCATCGCTACCGCAGTCCATCTCTCCATGATCCCGTGTGGTGGCGACCCGTGTGAAAAAATGGGAGGGCTTGGAAACTTGCGTGCGCCCGCCCGCCTTTCTGTGTCTTCTGCTGATCGCAAGCTCAGCGGAATGCCATCAGAGCCCGGTCGATTTCGGTGTGATGCAGCCGTATGAGGCTCATGTGGTCGAAGCCACCGGCCAGGTTTCCCGCTTCCGGGATGCTCAGGCTTGGGCGTTGAGCACCGGCGAACAGGTCAGAGTTCAGCAGCTCATCACAACCGGCGCCGATGGTTACGCCAAGTTTGTCGTTGCCGGCGGGAGCACCTTCGAAATTTTCGCCAATTCGCGTTTAGTTTTTCGTCAGAACACGGCCGCTGTGGGCGATCTGCTGGATGTAATCGGCGGCCGAGTTCGAGTCCATTTGCAAGCAGCTATCGGCCAGCCCCAGCGCGTCTTTACGCCGAGCGCCATCGTAACCGCTCGTCAACCCTCGACCATCGCCCTCGCAATCGATGAAGATAACGCGGTCCGTATCGACGTCCTCGAAGGCGAAATTGCGGTCCAACATGCTCTCTTACCGAACAACACACCCACAGTTGTAAAAGCGATCGATGCCATCCTTATACAGCCCGACCAGGCGATCTCACGGCGCGTCGATCGCGGCTCGCTTTATCGATACACGATGAAGCCACTGCACGATCTCTGGTCTTCCGTCACTCACACGGGCGGCAAGAATACGAAAGAAGTGACCGGCAACCAGAAACTGCTCGCAGCGAACTCCTCTCGAGTTTGCGAGTGGTTTTGATTGCCCCGCTAGAATGAAGGCGGATGTTCCCGCTGATCGCTTTCATCCTGCTATTCGCTCGCGCGCAGCCGCAGCTTGCCCCGGCGCCGCAGCAAGCGCCTCCGAACATGAAGGCGCAACAAGCACAGGCAGAAAGCGGCCTCGAGAATCCTTGGGACGTGCGCAATATCATCGACACGATCCAGAAAGAGACGGACGGTCTGCGCCCCATCCTGGCCGAGTTGAACCCACAGCAGTGGTATGACCAGAAAGGCGCCCCTTCTACTTACATTTCCGAGTGGCACACCGCGCAGAAGCAGCTAGATGACATCGCTCTCTCTACCCGGCTGCTATCTCAAAAGACCGATAGCCTTTCTCTTGCGCTCGACGAATACTTTCGATTGGAAGCGCTTGATGTCACCAGCCGCACCCTCCAGGAAGGCGCCCGCAAATATGCCGTGCGCGCCGTGGCGGACCGGTTGGATCAATTCGTTGCCCGCAATTTCAATAATCGCGAACGCCTCCGGGATTATCTAAGGGATCTGGCCGCCAATCAAGAGCAGGATTTCAAAATTGCGGATCAAGAAGCGCAGCGCTGCCGCGGTATGATCAGTCAGGAACCCGCTTCGAATCTAAAGAAACCGCGAAAGCACTAAATGGAAGTCTCGACGTTCACCTGTTCGATTTGCGGCGAAATTTCACAGCGGATTTGTATCTACTGCACCAAGGATGCTTGTAGCAACCATCTGTGCGAGCGCTGTCACCGCTGCAGCGATTGCTGTGAGTGCGATACCCTGTTTGAATCCCAAAATCATATCGAAGCTGTGAACGGCACCTCGAATCCGGCCAGCGGGCCACCGGAGACTTTGATTCTCTCTGACGATTAGCTTTTCTACTGCTCGTCGCTAGTTTTGGCTCGGCGATGCAGCACTGAAAATCCCGAGTGGTTCCCGTTTGAATTCAGTGCCTTCTTAAGCACGTCCTCGCGATCTTCGCTCAACCATGCGGCCTGAATCTGTTTCTCATCGAGCCCGGCTATTCTTCCGGCCAAAATGAATGCCGGCAGAGCGTGATCTAGATCATGCCACCGAGCCATTTCGACAACGGACGGCAGGGCGCGTTGCCGTATCAAATCCAGCGTTTCAGGATTCCGGTCCTGAGTAAGCTCAACCAGTTCCAGACTGGCGTTTCGCCGGTCCGACCAGACCACCGAATTCAGCAGCTCCACATACCAAGTCGGCTCAATGCGGATTTGCTGTTCCGGATGAAGCTTGGCGCCGACCGCAATCGCCTTCAGCGCGCGCATCGCGTTCTCTCGAACAGTATCGTCCTGATCGCGCAACGCCCATTGCAAAGCGTCCACGATTTCTTTGGAGCTTCGAGGGCCACGAGGACCGTATTGCAGAAGGTAAGCGGCGGCCGCGCGCTGATCTGGATCAGCGGATTCGCGTAACACATGATCTACCAGTGCAAGATTCTGTTCGAGGAGCGGAATAAACGATTTTTGGATTTCCCGGCAATCCTCGTCCGCCATCAATGAATATCCATTCGTCAGGTCCTCATCGTTGTTGCGGCCGCGAATGCTCTCTGGAATGGTGTTGAGCAAGGCACGGTACTGCTCATCCAGCGCAAGAGGAAGCGCAACGGCACCGGTGGGCGCTGGATGATACTCGACGTGCGGAGAATCCCGCTCTTGGATTCCGATATAAAGAATCGTTCCGTGGGATTCGCAGCATGCCGCTTCTATGCGGGCCGCCACAACCCCAGAGAGCTTGTCAATCCGCTCCTCGGCAGCCTCACGCGAAGGAAGCAAATCGCCGGGGTTGGCACCGAGCGCAATCTTTATCTTCTGTATTGAAACCTTGCGGGCTCCATAGACTTCAACCGACCCCACGCGCGGGGTAATATCTTCGGCTCTCGCGAGAAGGCACACGAGACCCACGGCACAACAGAACTTCACCACTCTAGTATCCGACGTACCGCCTTAGATTTCGTTGGATCGGTTTAAGCCTGCTTCTCCGCCAAATCGCCGACCAACGGCAGCTTCACCTTCTTGTTGTTATAGGTCGAAAACATCATGTATAACCACACAACGAAGACCAGCAGGTCCCAGAGGCGGTGAAGCAGGAAACCAGTCCAAAATCCGCCGCTGCTAAGAAACACTGCACCCATGATGATGCTGATGAGGATCGAAATGACAATCACCCCGATACTGAAAAAGATCGATTGGAAGGCGTGGAATCGAATGAGCTTGTTCTGGTTGTATGGCGCAATCACCAGGAAAATAATTCCAGTGATAAACCCAAACAGATAACACAGCGCGCCTGCCACATTTTCCGCCATCCCCGGCGCGGATAACGGTCTTGAGGGCGGAACGTAGCCGGTCCCAGCCCCTGCTCCAGCACCAGCAGGTGCCGTGCCTCCTGCCACTGCAGTTCCGCAATTAGGACAGAAGCTGCCCGTAACCTGGGCTCCGCAGTTTGAACAGAATGCCATTGATTTCTCCTGAATCAGAAGTATTTCTACGAGTCTATTGCAAACTGATCAGGAACGCTATACCGTTGCAACTGCCACCGGGTGACGCAGTACGGGCCGTAGAACCAGGTTTACTATGACCATCAGTACTGAGAAAGCCGGGATCAGCAGCAGCCCCCGTTGATAGTTGCCGCCTCCGGCTAATGCGCCGATGATCTTTGAACTGACCGCCAGGCCGATCCAGCCGCAAGTGATCACGATGCCCATGGCCGTCGCTGTCCCGCGATGAAAAGTGTCTCCCGTTATAGCCAAGGTCGTTGGAAACACCGGGGCCATGCTCAGCCCGGCGCAGAAAACTGCCGCCGTAATCGCGTTCGGGGAGTGCAATTCCAGCATCACGAACGTCGTGATTGCCATGCAAATTGCCGCAAACAGCGTAACCGTCAAAGCGGGCACTTTGATCAAAACGCGTGAGATCACCACGCGTCCCAGCAGGATCCCGAAAGCGAAGCCGTAGCTCACCACATGCCCCGCCCTGGTGGGATCGAAGCCCGCCGTCTGCAGGTACCGGTTCAGCCAGTTCCACACGCCTACCTCGCATGCGACATAGAGGAACAGGAAGAACGACAACATAATCAGTGCCGGCGTGGACAGTAAACTCGGCACTTGGTTCAGTTGGAAACTGGCGCGGCCGGCTGCCGGCGGCATTTTTGCCAACGCGTTCATCACGAACGCCAGGGCGGTCAGCGCCGCAATACCGTAACACACAGTCGCCGGATTCACTCTCTCACTCGCGACATACGTAGTAACGATGCCGCCCAGCCCGAAGAACAAATTCAGGAAATTCAAAGCCGATCCCCGCCGCTCGGGTTCCACCGCTCCAACCAGAGCATTCGCGCCAGTGACCACAATCCCGCCGCCCAGGCCGAGAATAAAGTAGATTGCAACCAGACCGCCGTAGCCGCCCGCGTTCGGCGCCGAAACCAGTGCTGCGATCACCAGTCCCAATCCAGCGAGAAGCGCCAACTTATTGCCTTTGATATCGATAAACGGCCCGGCGGCCAGCGACGCGATTACCAACCCGAGCGCCTGAACACTGGCGATTATGCCTTCCTGAGCAGGTTGCAGGTGATATGTAGGCAGCAGCGCGCCGAGAATTGGCGCGATCAAGCCATAAACAAAAATGGCTAGGACGGAAGCAACAAGGAGCACCGAGAAATAGTATCAAACCTCAGCGCTTCAATGCGATAGTTCGGTCACGATCTCCGTTGCTATCTCGCTCGAAAGTGCCGCCGCCCGCTCACAATCCTCGCGCAAAACATCCATATGCGTGACCATCCGCATACGCGTCGAGCTAATCCCGTTTGCCAGCACACCACCCGACTTTAATTGCCGGCTAAACTCTGCCGTCGTGATTCCCAGGCCCGATATGTCGAAAATGACAATATTGGTCTGAACGGTGCCCGAATCAATACGAACTCCCGACAATTGCGAAAGGCGCATGGCGAGCAACTGCGCATTGCGGTGATCTTCTTGGAGACGCTTCGGCGATTCCTCCAAAGCAAGTATCCCCGCGGCTGCCAGGATTCCGGCCTGCCGCATCCCGCCCCCCAACCGCTTGCGATATAAGCGTCCGCGCTCGATCGCATCTGCCGTGCCCACCAGCATGGAACCGACCGGCGCGCCGAGACCCTTCGACAAGCAGAACATCACCGTATCCACGTCGCGGACAATGCGCGAAACAGCAGTCGCGGAAGCTGTTGCGGCATTGAACACACGAGCGCCATCCATGTGAACCTTCAACCCGCACTCGTGCGCTTCCAAACAGATCTCATCGATAACATCCTGCGGGTACACAGTGCCCCCGAACATGTTATGGGTATTCTCCAACGTAACGAGTGTCGTCGGCGCATTGTGCGGACCTTTCCGCCGTCTCACCCCCTCAATCTCTTTCCAGGTGAGAAGGCCATGCTCCGTCTGAATCGGCCGCGCGAGGCAACCCGAAAACCAGGCCATCATCGAAAGTTCCCAGTCGAGGACATGCGAACGCGAGTCGCAAATTACTTCCTCGCCGTGGTTGGTATGGACCTTGATTCCGATGGTGTTGCCCATGGTCCCCGTTGGAACGAACAGCGCCGCTTCTTTCCCGCAAATCTCCGCTGCCAGCTGCTCCAACCGGTTCACCGTCGGGTCTTCGCCGTAAACATCATCGCCAACTTCCGCCTCGGCCATTGCCGCCCGCATCGCGGCACTCGGTTTGGTAACCGTATCGCTACGTAAATCGATGTAATGCATCTGTTTAGGCATCCAGGAATTCCCGAAAAATTTCGTTCGAAAGCAGGACAGCCCCCGGCGCGAGCGCAAGCCGCCCGCCCTCACGTTCCAGCATCCCGAGGCCTATCCACTTTTCAATCGGCTCGCGAAACCGGGTCCACTCTTCCGCTGTCGGCTGGATTCCGCTCATCAATCGCAGTCCGACGAAGAAATGCTCTTCGCCCGCATTCGTTCTCGTTCGCTGCCCGGGTTTTCTGCCGAGATCTAGGTACTCTCGCAAATCGTCCGGATCGCTCCACCGCTCGCGCCCATTGAAGGAATGCGCATCCAGACCGAAACCGACGTACGGTTCCAGCTTCCAGTACTTCAAATTGTGCAGCGACTCGAACCCTGGTCGAGCAAAATTCGAGATCTCATACCGGTCAATGCCGAATTGCGAGAGCCGGGCCACTGCGGTCTCATACAGCTCCCCCGTTAGGTCGTCGCTCGGAACCCGAGTTGCGCCGTAACGAACGCCGTTGAAGAGAATCTCCCTCCCCAGCCGGCTATCTTCATCCACCTCGAAAATGTACACGGATACATGCGGCGGATCCAAGCGTGCGATCCACTGCAGCGACTCGTTCCAGGAGGCCGCCGTCTGCCCCGGAAGTCCCGCGATCAAATCAATGTTGATATTTCTAATGCCCGCCTCGCGCAGAATCGCTATCTCGTTTCGAACAGTTTCGGCTGTGTGACGGCGTCCCACCTTCTGCAATTCTTCCGTAACGAACGACTGCACACCCAAACTCACGCGATTAACCCCGCAAGTCTTCCATCCTTCAATCGATTCCCCCGTTAGGCTCCCGGGAGCGCATTCGAGTGTGACTTCCCGCAAATCCCTCCCCGGAATTGCGCTTATCAGCTCCCGAAGCAACTCAACACGCATTAGGCTAGGCGTACCGCCGCCGAAGTAGACGGTTTCGGGAGGCCAATCCCACGAATGCGAGCGGACCTCATCGAGCAGCGCCTTCTCGTATTGCTTCTGCAACTCGGAAGAATACACGTCCGACGCAAAATTGCAAAAGGTGCACTTTTGCGCGCAGAAGGGATAAGAAATGTAAACTCCGGGCACGCGATTACAGACTGACTTCTTCGCCTAATTGGCGGCTGATTGCCCCGGCGATCAGATGATCCAGCGATTCACCGGTTTCAGGCAGCACAAACGCCTGCTGCCCCGAGTTCCAGTCCAGCTTGAAACTCTTCGAATGGGCAGAAACCCAAACTTGGCGAACGGGAGCATTCGGGCTAACCACGAACCGACCTTTCGGTTCCTCGAACTCGATCGAGAGGGCGCCTGAATTGAAATCGGGCTCGAACCCGTAACGATCCGAGGCAGCCGTCAGCTTACGGTAAAGCGCCTCTAACGCCGATGCGGATCGGTTCTTAAATTCCTGTTCGTCCATAACGTTTACCTATATTCTCCAACTCCAAACGGCGAATTTGGTAACTTTGGCCGAGTAGCGGTCATCTGCTAACTGCGACCCTCGCTATGGAGCCTTCGTGTGTCCGCCACAACCTGATTCCCGGAACAAGCAGGCTCTTTGAGGATTTCCTCTACGATTTCGATCGGGTCGCCCCGTTTTACTCCCACCCCTTCTCGAACTTCGAAGAATTTATAGCCGAGGCGAAAGCTCTCAATTATCCCGCCGACCGCCGCACCAGACTCGTTTCAGCGTTGCGGGAGCAAGACGGCCAATCCGCCGGGCTGTCCAAATTGGCCGAACCTGCCACAGTGGCGGTCGTTACTGGCCAGCAGGTGGGGCTCTTTTCGGGTCCAGCTTACACAATTTTCAAGGCACTCACGGCCGTGAAGCTAGCTGCCGAATTGGAGCAACACGGTGTGCCCGCCGTCCCGGTCTTCTGGCTTGCGACCCAGGACCACGACATCGCCGAAGTGGACCATGCCTGGGTTTTTAACGAGCAATTAACCCCGACACGAATCTCTGTGGCCAACACCGTCGCTGGCGGTGGTCCGGTCGGGGAAGTTGAGTTGCGCGATCTGCCTTTGGAGGAGCTGCGGCGCGCGCTCGGGGAACTGCCCTTCGCCGATGAAGTCACCCAGCGACTCACCTGCGCTTACCAATCGAGAGCATCGTTTGGCTCCGCTTTCCGCGTGTTCCTCAAGGATCTACTCGGCCGCTTTGGCCTTCTCTTCGTTGATCCGCTCAAACCGGCTATGCGTGAGCTCTCCGCGCCATTTCTCGCCGGTGTCGTCCCGCGCGTGGCTGAGCTCGTTTCCCGTTTGCAGAACCGAAATAAGGAGCTGACGGACGCCGGATACCACAACCAGGTTCATGTCGAGGATGAGACGTCGCTCCTCTTCCTGCTCTCGGAAGGGAAACGGACAGCTCTCCGCTTCAAAGATGGGAAATTCGCCTGGAAGGATCGCCAACTCGACGCGTGCGAGCTAAAAGCGATGGCGACGGATCTATCCCCCAATGCTCTCCTGCGGCCCGTGATGCAGGATTATCTGTTACCGACTGTCAGCTATGTTGGAGGGCCTGCCGAGATCGCCTACCTCGCCCAGAGTCAGGTGCTTTATCAGGAACTGTTGGGCCGGATGCCCGTGATTTTCCCCCGCAACAGTTTCACTCTCCTGGATGCCCGAGCCACCAAGCTGATGAATCGCTACGGTCTCCATCTCACGGATCTCCTGGATTTCCAGGAACACGTCAAAGGGCGTATTGCAGCAAGGCTCGTTCCCGCCGGTTTAGTGGAGCACTTGGAAGAATTGGAGCGCTCGACTTCTGCTGCCCTCGAAGACGCTCAAGACTCGCTCGCCAAGTTTGATCCGACCTTGCAATCGGCCGCCAAGAAGAGCTCGGCAAAAATCCTGTACCAGATTCATCGCCTCTCTGAAAAAACTGCGCGCGAAACACTCCGGCGTGATGAGCGCGCGGCACAAGGAGCCGAGTACCTGATCAATCTGATTTACCCCCACCGGCGGCTCCAGGAGCGCTTCTACTCCATCGTCCCTTTTCTGGCAAAATATGGGCTTGACTTGCCGGACCGGCTCCTGGCGATGACCCAAACTCAATGCCCGGACCACACAGTCCGCACGATTTAGCCCGCATGCGAACAAGTAGACCCGGCCGGTCGCGGCTCCCTGTTGCCGCGGCCGTAATCCTGAGCGCTACCCTTTTTCCCGCCGTTGCTCAACATCGATTGCACAATCAAGCAGAGGATCAGACCCAAACTCGTCCCTGGATGAATACCAAACTATCTCCTGACAAGCGCGCCGAGATGGTGCTCAAGGAGATGACCCTCGACGAGAAAATCAGCCTCCTGCACGGCAACGGCATGCCCGGCTGGGGCAAACCGAGGCCGAACGCTTACCTGGGGAACGGCGGGGCCGGTTTCGTCCTAGGCATCCCGAGGCTCGGCATTCCCATGATCCAGATGAGCGATGCAGCCTACGGCGTTCGCAGCAGCGCCGAAAACGGCCGCTACTCGACCGCGCTGCCGTCCAATGTTGCGTCGGCCGCAAGCTGGGATACTCAGGCAGCCTGCGAATATGGGGCGCTGATTGGGCGCGAGCTGCGCGCGCAAGGCTACAACATGACTCTCGGCGGAGGCGTAAATATCACGCGCGAGCCCCGCAACGGCAGAACCTTTGAATACCTGGGCGAGGATCCCATTCTCGCCGGCACGCTGGTCGGAAATCGCATCAAATGCGAGCAGGGTCAACACGTCATCGGGGATATTAAGCATTACGCGGTCAACGATCAGGAGAGTGGCCGTAACGAGGTGGATTCCATAATCGGTAAGCGTGCCATGCGCGAGAGTGACCTGCTTGCTTTCGAGATCGGCCTCGAAACCGGAAATCCCGGAGCCGTAATGTGCTCCTACAACGCCACTAATGGCGACTTCGCTTGTGAGAACAAGTATCTGCTCACTGACGTGCTTAAGACGGATTGGAATTTCAAAGGCTTCGTGTTGTCCGATTGGGGTGGAACCCACAGCACCGTGAAGGCCTCCGCTGCTGGATTGGATCATGAAGAGCCGCTCGATGATTTCTTTGGCGACAAGCTCAAAGAAGCTGCTCAGGCAGGCAAAGTCCCCATGGCTGAGATCGATGATCATGCACGCCGTATGCTCCGATCAGAGTTTCTAAGCGGAATCGTCGACCACCCGGCCCAAAAAAGCGTGGTGGACGTAGAAGGCGGCTTCAATACCTCGCGCCGGATCGCCGAGCAGAGCATCGTTTTACTGAAGAACGAGAATAATGTGCTACCGCTCGATCCCCGCAAGGTGCGCTCCATCGCGATCATTGGTCCGCATGCGGACGAAGGCATGATCTCCGGAGGGGGATCCGCGCAGGTGGACCCTCCGGGCCGGCCTCCTGCCGGATGGCAGGCTCATGTATGGTTTCCTACCTCGCCCTTAAAGGCTGTCAGCGCAAGGACTCCGGGCGCGAATGTCCCGTTCGATTCGGGCGCCAAGCCCGAATCTGCCGCGGCTTTGGCGAAACAGTGTGATATCGCAATCGTGTTTGCCTATCAATGGACAAGCGAGGGCATGGATCTGCCCAACCTCTCGCTTCCTGAGAGGCAGGATGCGTTGATCGAGCAGGTCGCAGCGGCCAATCCTCGAACAATCGTAGTGCTCGAGACGGGCACTGCAGTTACGATGCCGTGGATTGACAAAGTGAGCGGCGTCGTAGAGGCTTGGTACGCAGGCAGCAAGGGCGCCGATGCGGTCGCGAACATTCTGTTCGGTAGCGTGAACCCGAGCGCTAAGCTGCCGATGACGTTCCCGCGCAGCGAAGCGGATCTTCCGCATCCGCAATTGGTAGCCCCGCCGCCTAAGGCGCATGGCGCTGCTCCGGTCGCGCCACGAGGCGAGGCGAAGCCCACCTTCAGCGTTCATTACGATGAAGGCCTGAAGGTCGGCTACAAGTGGTACGACGCGGAAGACAAGCCGGTCCTCTTTCCGTTTGGATTCGGGTTGTCCTACACCACTTACAGCTACTCCGATCTCAAGATCAAGCCCGGCCGGGAACCGGCTGTACATTTCACCGTTAAGAACACCGGCAGCCGCGCTGGGGCTGAAATTGCCGAAGTCTATGCGGCCCTTCCGCCGACAGCGGGTGAGCCGCCGAAACGATTGGTGGGCTGGAGCAAGGTGCCTTTGAACGCCGGCGAAAGCAAGGAAGTGAGCGTGACGATCCCGCCCAAGTATCTGTCGATCTACGACGAGGCTCAGGACCAGTGGAAGCTGGTTCCGGGGACCTATACCTTCATGGTCGGCGGATCATCAAAGGATCTTCCACTGAAGCAGCCGGTTGACCTCCAGTAGTCTCGCGTTTTTTATAATGTCGGAAGCTTGAGGTTTGCCTGCTTCTGTATCGCCGCATGCTTATTCTGCGCGGCTACACGAGGCGATACTCCAGGCGAGTGGGCCGACCGCGCCGAACAACTTATCCGCCAAGGCGATAAACAAGGCGCGCTCGACGCTCTTCACAATGCTGCTCAGGCCACGCCCGCATCCGCCGAATCGGAAGATCGCGTCGGCTTCCTGCTGGCCGTCTTGCAGCAGCCAGATGCACTGGACCACTTCCGGAACGCAATCGCTCTTGATCCCAACTTCGCGCCCGCGCACTATCACTTAGGCGTCGCGCTCTGGAACGGTGACGATAAGCAGAACAGCCTCGCGGAACTCCAGCAAGCCGCCAAACTCGCGCCCGCGACTTTCGATTATCGATACCGGCTCGGCGCCGCATATCTTCGGTTAGGCCAATTCGACGATGCCATTGCCGAGTTGAAGCAGGCCAGTGCCATGGACGCCTCCAAAGTGACTGCCTGGACCGACCTCGCGACAGCGCTGCAAAGCAAAGGCGATCTGGCCTCCGCAGTAGACGCACTCCAACAGGCCATCACCCTTGATCCCTCCAATGATGCACTTCATGACAGCTTCGCCTATCTGCTGATCGAGACCCGCCAGGCCAATCGCGCGATCGACGAAGAGCACAAGGTCTTAGACCACAACGCGAGTGACATTTCAGCCCTTCTCAACATCGGTTATGCCTACATGAAGCTGGGCGAATTCGATCTCGCCGAAAAAGCGTACCGCCAGCTCCTCGCCATTAGCCCCAATTCAGCCGCCGGGCACTATGATCTCGGACTCTCACTCAAAATGAGAGATCAGATAGAGAATGCGCAAGCAGAATTCAAAGAGGCCATCCGGCTTGATCCGACGCTCGCTCAGCCTCATTACTCACTCGGCATCGCGGAGTGGCAGTTGGGAGATATCGATGGTCTCGCCGAGCAGATGCGCGCTGCCTTGGCCATCAATCCGAACTACGCTGAGGCGCACTACATGCTTGGTATCGCTCTCAAGCAGAAAGGGGACCTCGACGCCGCGATTCCGGAACTGAAAGAAGCCATTCGCCTCGATCCGAATACCCCTGGGCCTTACAATACGTTAGGCCAGATGCTGCGGATCAAAGGAGACAAACAGGGCAGTGAGGAGATGTTCGCAACCGGAGCCAAATTGAAGCGTGACACCGAAGCGCAGCTAGCCGGTACTCTCGAACAGGGCATGCGCGGCGGTGAAGTGGTCCGCCCCATTGCCCAATCGCAGAGCTTACCGGCAATCCCACGGTAGACTCAAATCTTTAGGGTCATTGCTGGTTTGCCGCTTTCCCGCAGGTCTTTCATCAAATCTTTGTGCGCTACCGTACCGGTGTTTTCCCTTGATCAATTGCTCGCCGGCACGCCTCTCGGTGTCCAGTTCATCAACGTCGCGCAACAGGCCGGCTTGAATCAGAAAACCGTCTTTGGCGCCGAGAGCCGCAACAAATATCTTCTCGAGACCACCGGCTGCGGTGTCGCGTTTATCGACTACGATAACGACGGGTGGCTCGATCTCTTCTTCGTCAACGGCACTCGCTTTGAGACCACGTTTCCCAAAGGACAGGAGCCCGTCAGCCGCCTTTACAAGAACAATCGCGATGGAACATTTACCGACGTCACGCTTCAGGCCGGCGTAGCGCGCACCGGTTGGGGCCAGGGCGTTTGTGCTGGCGACTACAACAACGATGGGCACGAAGACCTCTTCGTCACCTATTGGGGCGATTGCGCGTTGTGGCGAAATAACGGGAACCGCACCTTCACCGATGTCGCGGCGCAAGCCGGTGTCACCACGCGAACCACGACTGGCCTCAAGCGCTGGAACACCGGCTGTGCCTTCCTCGATTACGACCGCGACGGCCATCTCGATCTTTTCGTCGCGAACTACATCGACTTCGATCCTAAAACTGCACCCTTGCCAGAAAGCGGTCCGTGCCTGTATGAGGGCCTACTGGTTGCCTGCGGACCTCCCGGCCTGCAAGGCGCGAAAGACATTCTGTTCCACAACAACGGCGATGGGACGTTCACAGACGTTTCGGAGAAGGCCGGCATTCTGAAAAAACAGGGGACGTACGGGCTGGGCGTTCTGGTCGCCGACTTCGATAACGACGGCTGGCCCGATATCTACGTCGCTGACGACTCCGCGCCTTCCGCTTTGTTCAAGAATAATCATAATGGAACGTTTACCGATATCGGCCTCGAAGCAGGCGTAGCCTTCGGTGCGGACGGCAAAACCCAGGCCGGAATGGGCGTTTCGGCTGCCGATGTCTATGGAAACGGGAAGCTGGACATCGTAAAGACAAACTTCGCGGGCGACACTTCGAGCTTCTATCGCAACCTGGGCAATGACAATTTTGAGGACGTCACCTTCCAATCGGGTTTCGGGCGGAATACCCGCTTTCTTGGATGGGGTGCGTGCTTTTTCGACTTCGATAATGACGGCTGGCCCGACATCCTTACCTGCAACGGTCATGTCTATCCGGAGGTGAAGGAGAAAGAGAGCGAGTCGGGATATCGCGAGCGAAAAGTGCTCTATCACAATCTCGGCAATGGGAAGTTTCAGGATGTCTCGATGGATGCCGGTCCTGGGATTCTGGAACCTGTAGCTGGCCGCGGGTGCGCCCTCGGCGATTTCGACAACGATGGCGATTTAGATATCGCAGTGAACTGCGTGAACGATGTTCCACAACTCCTCCGTTGCGACAGCACGCTCAAACGAAACTGGCTCAAGGTGAAGCTGGTCGGCGTAAAATCGAACCGGTCCGGCATCGGAGCGCGCGTGTTCTGCAAACCCGAAGGCGAACACCAGCAGATGGACGAGGTCCGCAGCGGCGGAAGCTATTACTCGCAAAGCGATCTGCGCCTCCATTTCGGCCTGAACCAAGCCGCGAAAGCCGACCTGGAGGTTCATTGGCCGAGTGGTCACGTTGACAAAGTTCCGTCCGTGCGCGCGAACCAGATCGTAACGGTTGTTGAGGGAAAGAGCTTGCCTTAAGGATATGCGGATTGCCCGTGGCGGCTACTCTCTGGTTTCCGCTCCTCCCTCGCAACGCATAATGATATCCGTAAGCGCATTGAGCTTGCTTTGAAAGTGGTGCATCCAGTCCTGATGGTCCGCGATGAATCGGGCGTGTTCCTTGATCCGCCGCCCGGCGGCGGCTTCAAGGTGCGCCATCACGAGCATCGCGTATTCCATCTCCTTCCGCGCTTGCTCTAACAGGGATACCCTCCGCTCGAGGTCTCCGCCGTTGCGCCGTTCGAATCGGCCATACTTGCCATCTTAGCCGTCGCTACAATAGCCTTTCAGCTTCGCGGGCCGTAATGAAGTCTGTTGGTCTCTTTCTTTCTCTGTGTGCCTCGTGTTTTGCTACCGATACTGGCTACCTGGGCCGCGAGGTATGCGCTGGGTGTCACAAGAACATCGCGGCGACACAGGTCGAGACAAGAATGGCGCGAACTTGGCAGGGCACGGCAGGCCGGCAGTTCCCCGCCACTAAGCAGGAAGAGAGCCATCTGGAAGGGCCCGATCCGGCGATCGAATACCTGATCCGAAGGGCCGGCAGCGCTTTCGAGTTTCAGGTGCGGATGCCCGGGCACGACAGAGTCAACTATCCCATCGAAGTAGTGATGGGCGGCACGCGCCATGGCCTCAGTTTTCTAGCACGAGTACACGACCTCGGAGGTTTGCCGCTCGAGCGCGCGCCTCTCGTCGAAACGCGCTATCTCCACTACGCTCCGGAAAATCGGCTGGAGCTCTCTCCTGGCTTTCCAACTGAGAAACCCGTGAACTACGAAACCGCGCTCGGCCGGGTGCTCGCCCCCGGTTTCGAAAAGAAGTGCCTGTCGTGTCACGGCGAGCCCCGCAGCATTGGAACGCACAGCGATGCGGGTGTTACGTGCGAAAGCTGCCATGGCCCGGGTCAGGCGCATTTGGTAGCGCTTGGGAAAAAAACAGCCGACAAGGCCATCCTGAATCCCAGCAGACTGCCTGTGGCCGAGAAGATGCGGCCGTGCTCTCAGTGCCACGCTGGCTTCAGCCTCGTACAAGATCCGCTGCCAGACGACCTGCTGATTTCCGACCAAGTCAGCGCCTTGAGTAACAGCGAATGCTGGCGGCAAAGCGCCGGCCAGATTACCTGTGTGAATTGTCATAACCCGCACCAGGACGCGCGGCGCGCGGTTATAGATACGCGCTCGGAAATGACCTGTTTGACCTGCCACAGCGCGGCCGTAAAACAGCACGCGGGGCTCT
>JAFATG010000281.1 GCA_019244055.1 Acidobacteriaceae bacterium
TGGGTCATCGACTGCGCGTTGCTGCGCAATGGAGGACATTTCGGCTTGTGCCTGCTCGAGGGTGACACCTGATTTGAGACGGGCCAGACATTCCATCCAGCGGCCATCGCCGTTATTCTGGGCCGGGCTGATGACCAAAGGAGACCAAACGTCGATCGCGCGGTTGTAAAAGGAGAAATTCGCCGGTAAAACACCCACGATCGTTCGCTCCCGGCCTCCGAACGGAATTCGTCTGCCGATGATGTTTTGATCGCCGCCAAACCAGCCCCGCCAGAGGCGATAGCTGATCAGCATCACCGGTTCAGACCCCTGGCGGCTCTCGGCTTCCGTGAAACGGCGGCCGAGAATCGGCTGAACACTCAACATTGGCATCAAATTTGGGCTGGTTTCAATTTCTGCAAATTCTTCCGCGCGGCCACTGTCCCCAAGCACTGCATGACTTATCTCAAACACAGCAATGTCTTGAAATACATTCGCTCGCGCTTTCCAGGCAAAGTAATTTCTGGGCGCCACAAGGCGAGGCGCCTGTTTGTCCTGGCCGTGTTCTTCCCAAAGCATGACAAGCTGCGAGGCGTGCCGATAAGGCAGGGGTCGCAGAAGCAGATTATCGGCAGCGGTGTAAATAGCGAGGCTCGTTCCGAGACCCAGCGCTAAGGAGAGAATGGCCGTAACTGCGAATCCAGGATTGTTCTTAAAACCCCGAAGAGCATACCGCAGATCCTGAGCAAGCCCCTCCACCGCAGCCCAGGACCAGGTCGCGCGCGTATTCTCTTCGACTAGTGTGAGATTCCCTAGGTCGCGCCGCGCGGCCGATTTTGCCTCCTGCTCTTCTGCTCCACGCTCTTGCCGCTCTTGTGCTTCCTCTTCGAGATGGAACCGAAGTTCCTGGCTGAGTTCGGCATCTTTACGGGAACGTTGCAGGAGCCAGCCCAATTTACGAAGAAGCGATCTCATGGAATCTCCTCTTCGACCGGGTTTAAGATCAATCCCATTGCGCGGGCGAAGACCTCCCATTTTGAGTGCTCGATCACAAGTTGCTTCCTTCCCCTTGGGGTGAGGCGGTAGTATTTTGCGCGCTTGCCTTTCTCGGAAAGCTCCCACTCGGATGCGACCCAACCCTTTGCCTCCAGCCGATGAACCGCGGGATACAAAGACCCCGTTTCTATCTGGAGCAGGTCTTCAGAGGTGCGCTGGATGTGCTTTGCCACGGCGTGGCCGTGGGCCGGACCGGCGAGGAGTGTTCGGAGGATAAGGACGTCGAGGGTTCCCTGCAACAACTCGACACGCGAGAGCGAACTCCGGCTCATTCTGTAGATCCTCTACTAAACATTGTATAGGGTGTCTACTCTGAGTGAGTTTCACATTGCAATAGCAAGCGGCCTTGCCTAAATCAGGGATTCCGCACTACTGCTCTCAAGAGAGAAGGATTGCCGCTCACGCGCAACGTGCTCGCGTCAACAGACGCGAAACGGTCGCCGGATGTACATCGAAACGGCGAGCGGCCTCGGCGGCCGTTTTTGTCCCTTGAGATACGAGACGAACGAGTTTCTGCCGTTGTGCGGACGTCAATTTCGGACGCCGACCCCCTATACGGCCTTGCTGGCGCGCCAACTCTAGCCCGGATCTTGTGCGCTCGTGAAGCATCGCCCGTTCATATTCAGCGAAAGAACCGACAATATGGAGCATCATCCGTCCGGCAGGTGTCGTAGTGTCGACGGCTTCGGTTAGACTGCGGAAGCGAGCATCAGCCTCGCCAAGCCGCTCCATGATTGATAGCAAGTCTCGAAGAGACCGTGACAGGCGATCTATTTTCCAGACGACCAATACATCACCCTTTCTAACCGATGCAAGGATCTCCTGCAGCGCCGGACGGTCCCAGCGCCCACCTGAAGCTTTCTCGCGATAGATGCGCTCGCAGCCAGCGGATTTTAGAGCCGCAACTCGCGCGGCTGTTTCTTGATTGTCAGTCGAGACGCGGGCGTATCCAATCAACATGGCCCACTGTATCGCCAATCCCGCGCAGGCCAGGGAAGGACCACCCGTTGCAGAAATCCTCGATTCTGTTGAAAAACTCCGGCGGGCGTCCGGCCGGCGATCGTTCTCAGCTCGTGCGACAAGCTTTGCAAGACGTGATGAGTGATCTATACGAAAGATTCGAGGCGGATCCGCTTTGGCCAGTGGTGAGTAACGGCAATCTCCGA